>NZ_DASVFL010000156.1:0-7355 GCF_036380075.1 Lentzea sp.
TAGGCGCGGTTGGCTTTCGAGCTGTATGCCTTGTCTGCCAGAACCCGGTCCGGACGGGTCCTGGCGCGACCGGACCCCAGGCGCGGCACCGAGATCTGTTCGATCACCGGCGTGAACTGCGGGCTGTCGCCCCGCTGTCCGGCGGTGATCAGCAGCGACAACGGCCTGCGGCCCTGCTCGCAGGTCAGGTGCAGCTTGCTGGTCCAGCCGCCACGCGAGCGCCCCAGCCCGTGGTCGTCGGGCTCGGTTCCGCCGGCCGGGGTGCCGGGCGGTTCGACCTGCAGATCCCCCTTTTCCGTGCACCGGCGGCATGCTGGTGCGCCCGCGTGATCGTGGAATCCACCGATACGTCCCACACGATCAGCCCGGCGGCATCGGCACGGGCCTGCAAGCCGGTCAGGATCCGCTTCCAGACTCCGGCCCGCTGCCAGCGGCGGAACAACCCGTAGACGGTCTGCCAGGGACCGTACTCAGGCGGGACGTCACGCCACGGGGCACCGACGCGCACCCGCCACCGGATGCCGTCGATCAACTGCCTCTTGCTCCACTTCGGCGGGCGTCCCGGCTTGACACCGACGGGTAATAGCGGCTGCAACACAGCCCATTGCGCGTCGGTCAGGTCGGCCCGCCCCGCTGCCGCTACGCTGGCCACGAGGTCTCCGGTACTGCAGGTTTGCTTGGTCGCTAACCGACTTACCGGAGACCTCGCCACGTTCCGGCACCGACACGCCGCCGATCACCTCACCTTTGAAACACGGCCTAGTCGAGGTGGGAGCGGCCGCTGCGGCGCGTGCCGTGGAGCGCGCGACCGAGAGCGCCGAACGGGACGACGTCTACCGCGCCGCGCTGGTGTGGGAACGCGTGGCGGACATCATGCCGCCGGATCACCCCATGGGCGCCAAGGTGTTGTTCAGCCTCGGAAACACCCTCCGGCTGAGGTTCGGGCACAGCCGTGACACGACCGACCTGTCGTCCTCGGTGAGCGTGTGCCGTGCCGCGATCCGGTGCGCGGGCGACGATCGCACGGACCTGGTGGCCGCCCTGTGCAACCTCGGGAACTCGCTGCAGGAGCGGTTCGAGCGGACCGGAGACCTGGCGAGTCTGGTCGAGGCGATCACGGTGCACCGCGACGCGGCGGCCGCAAGCAGGCCGACCGACCGAACGCACGTCACGGTGCTCTCGGACCTTGCTGCCGCGCTGATGCTGGCATGCAAGCGCGATCCCTCCGAGCACACGCTCGACGAGACGATCACGCTCCTCAACTCGCTGCTGTCGGCCACCGACGACGCTGACCCGGCGCGTCCGGGGCGTCTCGCGAACCTGGGCGCGCAGCTATACGCGCGCCACCGGCTCACCGGGACCCAGGCCGAGATCGAGGCGTCCATCGAAGCGTTCCGGGCGTCTCTTGCCCTCGCCCCCGGCCTCGCGTCTTCAATGACCGGCTTGGCGGACGCGTTGCACGCGTTGTTCCATCTCACGAAGAAACAGGAAGTCCTCGACGAAGCCGTCGAGTGCGCGCGCACGGCGGTGAGCCTGCCCCACACCGACCACTGGTGCGATGCGGCCGCGTTGAACGCTCTCAGCCTTGCTCTGGACTGCTCGTTCAGCCGTCACCGCGACAGAGCGGGAGCGATCCAGGCGCAGATGTCGGTGCTGGGCAACGAGTCCTTGCCGCCGTCGGTCCGGGTGAGCGCCGCCCGCAAGGCCGGGGACCTGCTCTGCGACGGCGACCCGCGCCGGGCGGCGGCTGTGCTGGAACGGGCGGTTCTCCTGATGCCTCAGCTGTTGCCGCGTGCAGTACAACGCCGTGACCACCGGCACGTGCTCAGCGGGTTCACCAACCTCACGGCCGATGCCGTCGCGTTGTGCCTCGCCGACGAGACCATGCCCGCCCGTGAGCGCGCCGCTCGTGCGCTGGGTCTGCTGGAGCTGGGACGCGGCATCGGGCTCAGCCACGCTCTCGCGATCCGGGACGACACGGCCGAGCTGGCACGCTGGCACCCGGATCTGGCGCACCGCCTCGCCGCCGTCAGGGCCGAGCTCGACGAGGAGCCCGAGCCGTTCGCCGTCAGACGGGACCGCCACGAGCTGGCCGAGGAGTTGGAGGCCGTGCTCGCCGAGATCCGCGCACAGGAGGGTTTCGCATTGTTCGCCCGGCCTCCGGCTCTCGAGGACCTGGTCGTGGCAGGCGAGGAAGGCCCGATCGTGCTCTTCAACACGAGCCGCTTCGGCTGCGCCGCCGTCGTGCTCACGGCGTCCGGTGTCGGCTTCCTCCCGCTTCCCGGCCTGACGCTGGAGGCGGTGGTCGAACGGGTGGTCGCCTACCACCAGGCCCTGCACACGCGGGACGGCGAGACGGTCCTGCGGGGAGCGCTCGAATGGTTGTGGGACAACGTGATGTCTCCGGTGCTCAGCGAGCTGGGCCACGACCAGCCAGACGAGGAGGGGCCGAGGGTGTGGTTGGCGCCGGGTGGTCTCCTCGGGCTGCTGCCACTGCACGCCGCGGGTCGTCGCGACTTCGACGGTGATCGGCGTTCGGTCCTCGACAGGGTAGTGACGTCGTACACGCCCACCGTGCAAGCGCTGCTGCACAGCAGGCGCGCCGTCCAGCGTCGGCTCGGGCCCGGCCGCGCGTTGATCGTGGCGTCGCCGGACGGGCTCCCGTCCGCACGCAAGGAAGCCCTGCGCCTCCACGAGATCCTGCCCGAGTCGGTCCTGCTCCTCGACGACGAGGGCGGGCCGACCAAGGCGACCGTGCTCCGCCATCTGCCGGAGGCCTCGCTCGTCCACTTCGCCTGCCACGCCGTGGCAGACCCCGTCGAACCTGCCGACAGCCGCCTGATCCTGCGAGGCCGCACCGCCGAACCGCTGACCGTCAGCTCTCTCGACGCGGCGAGGCTGGACAACGCCCAGCTCGCGTTCCTGTCCGCCTGCACGACCGCCGTGAGCCACAACGCCGCGCTCGTGGACGAGTCCGCGCACCTGGCGGCTGCCTTCCAGCTCTGCGGGTTCCCGCACGTGGTCGGGACGTTGTGGGAGGTGGCCGACGACCCGGCGACGAGGATCAGCCGCGTGTTCTACCGCGAGGTCCAGGCGGGTTCGCCCGGCTTCGATCCCGCGATGTCGGCGACCGCCCTGCACCGCGCCGTCCGGACCGCGCGAGACCACTACCGCGACAGCTCGTCGGCCTGGGCGTCGCACGTGCACTTCGGAGCGTAGGCGGAGACATGTCTGGAGTCGGCGGGTCGTCAGACGCACGGAGCGCTGAATTCCAAGTCTGGGATGAACTTCGTCCACTCCGCGCGGGTGATGGGCCCGTGTTGTGGGGTGCCAGAACTCCGTACACATGCGTTGAGCTGCGGTGGTCGGGTCCTGTTGTTCGGTCGGCATGATCGTGGGCGTGGCGCTGCGACTGCTGTACCTCATCTTCGTCAAGCTGGGTGGTTGGCTGGTCCTGCTCTGCCGGTCTTCGGCGGCGAAGGACGTCGAGTTGTTGGTGTTGCGGCATGAGGTCGCGGTGTTGCGCCGCACTCATGGTCGTCCGCGGTTGGATTGGGCTGACCGCGCCGTGCTGACCGCGTCGGCTACCTCGCTGGCTCCGGGAGCACCGGTTGGTGTCGCCGGGCACGGTGTTGCGGTGGGCTGGTCAGTTCACGGTATCGTTCGATTCCGTTCTCGCGGACGCCGGCAGCGACATTGTGAAGATCCCACCGCGATGTCCACGGGCCAACTGCTACGCGGAACGCTTTGTCGGCACTGTCAGACGCGAGCTCACCGATCGGCTGCTCATCATCAATGAGCGTCACCTGAAGTCAGTGCTGAACCACTACGTCTCCCACTACAACCACCGCCGACCACACCGAGCGCTGCAACACACCGCGCCACGACCCGGTCATCCGACCGGAGACCCAGGTTGTAAATCCGTACGTCGTCGGCACGTGCTCGGCGGCTTGATCAACGAGTACGAACCTGCAGCCGCTTGATCCGCAGGTCAAAACCGTTGAGCCATGTTTTGGCACCCATAGGCGACGAGCGACGCAGCGTCGGCTTCAACGGCGTCCGCGAACGCGTGCAGCACATCGACCTAGCCTCCGAACGGGTGAGAGTTCGTCAAACTGGTAATCGCTCGCCACCGCTGATCGACGAACCGGTCGACCCCCGCGGACCAAGATCGTGAAGTGCGTGAACGACGTCCGCAAGCGCAAGGAATGACCTCCGCCTGACCTCACTCACAAGGGGAAGCCTTCCCGGACCTCAAGTCCTAGAAGGCTCCCCCTTCGCGTCTGCGGCAAACGCCGCTGACGATCGCAGGTCGCGTAATGTTGGGGCGCTGACCGGGGAGGTGCCAGTGGGTGGACGAGCGCTGCTGCGCACCTTGCTGGGCGTCGCGGTGCTGCCTGTCTTCATCGCCGTCTCGGTCAACGCGGCCACGGAGACCGAGTTTCCTGGCCCTCTGCGCCTCGTCCAGCAGCACTCCTGGCAGGCGGTCTTGTTCGGCTTGATCGCCACCATGCTCTACGTGGTGTGGGAAGTGCGTTCCCGCTGGCCGCAGCCCGACGCGTTGACAAAAGCCGAACAGTTGCGGCTTCAAGGCCGTCTACGTTCGGAGACGGAGCGAATTTGGTTGAAAGGTGTGCTCGCGGAGTCGTTGCGCGAGGAGCTGCGGGTCGAGTTGAGTCTCAAGACCGACCGCTCCAAGGTGACCCATCCGCTCCACCTCTTGTCACGCGACAAGCAGGAGTTGCTGACCGGGGTGTCCCCGGTCGAGGTGTACGACCGGTGCGGCGACCGACTGCTAATCCTCGGCGTTCCGGGTGCGGGCAAGACGACGATGTTGCTCGAGCTGGCACAAGGCTTGATCGCCCGGAAGCACACGCCGGTCGTGCTGAACCTGTCGTCGTGGCCGTCCGGCACAGGGATCTTCGAGGAGTGGGTCGTCGCTGAGCTGCAGCGGTTCTACGACTTATCCGAGAGCGAGGCCAGGTCCGTGATCACGAACCGCTTGGCGACGTTGCTGTTCGACGGCCTCGACGAGGTGCCGGCCATGCGGAAGTGCGCGGCAGCGCTCAACGCTTTTCGCGACAGCCACCGCGAGGTTCCGGTCGTCGTGACCTGCCGGGTGGAGGCCTACGACGAGCAGGTCCAGACGGTGCTCAGCCTCGCGGGAGCCGTGCAGATCCTGCCGCTCACGCCGACAGAGGCCGACGCCTGGATGAAGTCGCTGGGGCCGGGACTGGACTACCTGCGTGCGGAGATGAAGGTCGACGAGGGGCTGCGCGAGTTGCTGGTCACCCCGCTGACGCTGAACATCGCCGCGCTGGCGTATCTGGACCGCCCGGTGGTGGGCTTCACCGGCCGCGACAGCCTGTTCGCCGCGTACACCCAGCGCATGCTGGACCGTCCGCGCGCCCCGCTGGCCGACGGCCCGGACTTCGCAGAGCTCGATGTGCGCCGGTGGTTGTCCTTCTTCGCCAGGTCACCATCGGCGATTGGGCCGTGGGTCGCCACTAGGTTCAGAGCGCAGTCGGTCGGGTTGGACAACATCGACTGGTCTCGGCTACGCGCTTCCCTGCTGGCACTGAGCGCGCCGATGGCGTTGCTGTCCGGTGGTACGGCTCTGCTGTTCGCGTCGTGGTGGGCGGCGCCGCTGGTCGCGGTGGTCACCGCTGCGACGGCCTGGATTCGCGCGGACGCACCGCACTGGTTCACCGGCGAGCCCGACAGCGCGATGAGGAGAGAGGACGCGCGGCGCGACCTCGCCGGGGTGGGACTGGCGGCTCTGCACGCGGTGATCGTGATCGTGGTCATGATCGTCGCGGTGCATTGGATGAGCGGGTTCTCGGCGTCGTGGTACTGGTGGTTGATTCCTGGTCTGCTCCTCCTGGTCATCACGTCCTACGGCTCCTACCACTTCCACATCGCGACGGTGAGGGTGTTCCTCGCCGCAGTCGACGCCGCCGACGGTGTATACGAGGCGGTCGCAAGACGAACCGCAGGAGCCGTCGTCGCCTTGCTGGTGGGCGGGCTTGCCGCAGGAATCGCCGGGGGCGCTGTGGCGGGGAGCGCGAGCGCGATCGGCCAATACCTGCTCTTCGATCGCGACCTCTCGGCCTGGCACTTCCTCGTCCTGCTTTGCGCCCCGTTGCTGCTCGGCTCGGCCGGCGGACTCGTCCTCACCGCCCAGCACGCCGTCTGCGACGCGTTCACGCCGCGGATCGTCTACCGGCAGCTCGCGAAGACCGGCGTGATGCCGCCGCACCTGGGGCAGTTCCTGGAGTGGGCCAAAGACCGCCTGCTGCTGCGTAGAACCGGTGAGGAGTACGTTTTCGTGCACCTGACGTACCGCGACTGGTGGGCCAAGCAGCCTGGCACGGCACCGTGACGTACGGCCAGCCGCGGTCCGGGGGACAGGTGTGGTTACCGAAGCGGAAGGGCCTCGCGAAGAACACCTACCGTAGCTACGAATTCCACATACGGCTGTACCTCGTGCCGTACCTCGGCGAGATCTGGCTCGATGTGCTGGCGAAAGCCAACTTCACGCTCATGTTCGAGCGGATCAAGGAGTTCATCCCGCCCGCCATCGCGTCGATCAGGCTGGCGGGATACGGCTCCGCGGAGTCCAGCGGCCGCCGTGGTTATGGGCAGCGGCGGCGCGTGAACGTGCCGATGGCGAGCAGGGACCCGAGGTTCAAAGCCGATCCAGCCCAGGAGTTCGTGGCCGGGGCTCGATGCTCGACCGAGACAGCTGCTCCGGCGACAGCGGCGGGCTCGCGTACGTGTGGTCCGGGCAGGAGTGGCTGCTGGCCGGGGTCACGTCCCGCGCCATCGCCAGTTCGGTGCGCCCGTGTGGTGACGGCGGGTCCACTCGCAAGTCGACGTGCACGCCGCCTGGATCCGCTCGGTATCGGGCGGACCTTGGTAACTCGGTTGTCAGGCAGCCGTGGACGCTCCGCCTCGACGGATATCACGGCGAACTGCCGCGCCAGCGCGACGATGCGGTAAGCGGCGTTGATCGTCCGTTCGCAGTCCTGGGAGCAGTTGAGAGGGACGCTGTGGCCGCTGTGCGGCGTGAACTGGTGATGCCTTCGTCATTGCGGAGCGCGGTGACTAACTGCTCCGGGCTGAGGATGGAGCTTGGGCAGCAGCCGGGGGAGGCGCCTTTCGGGGCGGCGCGGTCGCGCATTCCCCACAGGTAGGTGATCAGTACGTAGAAACGCCCGCGCGCTCCAGATCGACAAGTGGGCATGACCAGCGATCTCCCTTCAAGTGAGACGGCCAACAGCAATACCGGTTCGGTGCACGGCGCCATCGTGCAGGCGGGATCGGTGCACGGCATCGTCGTCGTCAACGGCTCA
>NZ_DASVFL010000157.1:0-25114 GCF_036380075.1 Lentzea sp.
GACCTGGCGCAGGCCAGGGACGTGACGTGGGTGCGCACCCAGGCGGAGCTGGCCGAGGCGGGGGAGCTGCCGCCGTGGATCGGCGACGAGGCCGTGCACCGCAGCCACCGGTCGTCGCTGGTGCGCAAGTTCCCGGAGCACTACCGCCGGTTCTTCCCGGACGTGCCGGACGACCTGCCCTACGTCTGGCCGCCGACGCTGACCCGCACGGTGAACCCGTCGGAGTCCTGACCCATCGCCACGTAGTCGCATGTCCGGTGCAGGATCCACAGCCCGAGCCCCGCCGTCCTGGTCGCCGTGGTCGGCACCAGGCCGGCCAGCGGGTCGGACGGGCCGGGCCCGCGGTCCGTGACCGCGACGACCACGCGCGACTCGTCGGCCCACAGCCGGAACCGCACCGGCGCGACGCCGTGCGTCAGTCCGTTCGTGACGATCTCGCTGGCCGCGTAGACCACGTCGTGCGCGCCGTCCTCGGACAACGCGATCGCGCCGAGGACGCCGCCGACCGCCTCCCGCACCGCCCCGGCGCTCGCGTCGACCAGGTCGACCAGCGGCGCGCACCGCTCGAGCTCGTCCGCGACCTGCCTCGTCCCGGCGAGCCCTTCCCGGAAACCGGGGTTGACCTCGTGCGTGCCCAGCGCCGTCGCGATGTTCGGGTGCGTCCTGACCACGTCGGCCAGCACGTCCTCAGGCGTCGTCCGCATGTCGTACGGGCACAGTCCCCACACCGGGAACTCCGCGTACGCCTGGTTCACGGCCGCCTCGTAACGCGCCCACCAGTCCCACGACGCCCCCGTGCCCGGATGCGGGACGTCGCCGACCACGCGCATCTGCCGGGCGCCCGCCTCGGTGTGCTCGTGGAAGAAGTCGCGGTAGGTGGAGATGGCCTCGGACGGCCGCGAGTACTGGTCGGCGCCGGGCAGGTACACGACGTCGGCGCCGAGCGCGCTCCGCACCAGGCCGGTGTTCTGCTCCGCGCACGCCACCACCACGGCCTCGTCCGCGCGCAGGCCGTCCTCGAGGAACGGAACCACCAGCGCGAGGAAGTCGTCGTCCGAGCCGTAGAAGGCGGTCTCGTGGAAGAAACCGGTCACGCCGGTCGATGCTACGCGGAGAACCCGTGAGCCGTGCGAAAGAATGTCCTGTCTCTTTTGCACTCGTGGGGCGCGCCCACGGCGTTCTGACGCGGACTGCGCTACGGTCGAGCCCGGGTTGAGCAGCCAGCCCGTGTGGCGGTAGTGCCGTCCAGCAGGAGGTTGCCGCGTGCAGACCTACGGTGAAGTCCCGTTCCGCACCACCAGGGAGAGCAAGGGCGCCGCCGTCCTGGTGCACATCGCCGGTGAGCTCGACCACTCCACCGCCCCGGAGCTCGCCGACTGCCTGGGCGAGGCCGTCCGGTCCGTCGTCCCGCCCGCACCGGTCGTCGTGGACCTGTCCGGGGTGAGGTTCCTCGGCGCCCAGGGCATCGGCCTGCTGCTCGCCCACCAGGACCTCTGCCTGCGCCGCGGCAGCGCGCTCGTCGTGGTGGCGAACACCGCCGCCGTGCTCCGGCCGTTGCAGGTGCTGGAGCTGACGGCGGTGCTGGGCGTGCGCTCCTCGGTGGGGGAGGCGGTGCTGCCGCGCCAGGCGTCCCGGTCCACTCGCGAACGAGGCGTGCAGGACCGGGCCTGATCCTGGTGGACTCCCCGCGAGGGCGTCATAGCATCGGCGGCATCATCCGGTAGCTCTCGCCGTAGTAGTCCGCGGTCCGGTCGCGGTAGTCCTCGTCCTCGCTGTACTCCGGGGCGTTCTCGATCTGCTCCTTCGTGCGGTCGACGAAGACCTTGCGCTCCCGGTGGTCGACGCGGTGCACGACGCCGACCGGCAGCACGACCTTGCGGCCGAAGATCCACGGGCCGGTGTCGACCATCAGGCTGTCGTGGGGCACCTTGGCGTTGTCCTGGTCCACCTTGCCGATGCCGCCGTCGGTGGCCTCGACGTGGTAGCCGATCAGGCTGGTGTCGGGACGCTGGGCCAGTGCCTCGTCGTCGTGGTCGGGTTCCTCGGTCCAGGACGGGTCGCGCCACACCCACGGCAGGAACGGGATCGGTTGCACGTCGGAACTCCTCTGTCAGCGGTCTCGGGTCACGCCGTCGGCGAGCAGGGACAGGCCGATGCCGAGCAGCCACACGTCCTTCGCCAGGCCGATGCCCTGCTCGGTCGGCCGGATGCTGCCCTCGTGCCGCATGCCCGGCGTCTTCACGTAGAGGCCGAGCAGCGCGCCGGCGAACCCGGTCAGCGCGGCACCCGCCACGGCGGCCGGGACGAACGGCGTCAGCAGCAGCACGCCCGTCGCGATCTCGCCGGCGGACAGCAGCGAGGCGAACCGGCGCGCGTCGAGCTTGCCCAGCACCGGATAGGTGCCGGACGCGAAGCCGTGCAGGTGCTCGGCCGTCTCCTGGTCGGCGTTGCGCTTGCCGAGGCCGGAGTTCAGCACGAACGCACCGGTGGCGATGCGCGTCGGGAGCTGCCGCAGCAGTGTTCGGGTGGACATGTCCAGACCTCCTCGGGGTCGTGGACTCGCCGGGTACCCCTCACCCCCTGCCGAGGAACTTCCTCATCATCGCGATCTGCGCGGTCCTGGACCTGTCGATGCGGTCCGCCAGCTCCCGCACCTCGCGGTGGGCGCCGCTGCCCGCCTCCCACCTGGCCATCTGCACGGCGTCGTCCTGGTGGGCGATCATCACGTCGAGCAGCCTCTCGTCGAACGCCCTGCCGTGCAACGCCGCCAGCCTGCCCACCTCCTCCGGGTCGGACCGGCGCACGCCGCCGTGGCCCGTGTGCGCGTCCGGCGGTGCCGTCAGCGGCTCGCCCCACGACGTCAGCCAGCCGCGCATCGCGTCGGCCTCGGTCTTCTGCGTCGACGCGATCGCGGCCGCCAGCATGCGCACCTCGTCGTCCTGGGCGCGCTCACCGGCGAGCGCCACCATCGCCACGCCCTGCTCGTGGTGCGGCAGCATCATCTGCAGGAACATCACGTCCAACGGGTCGCCGCGCAGCACGGTGTCCGGTTGCGCGGTGCAACCGGACACCATGAACGCGAGCAGCAGCACCAGCAACCGCATCACAGGCGTCGCCAGAGCGCGGGCGTGTTCGGCGGTTCCCACCCGGCCAGGGCGGTGTGCGCCTGGAGGCACTCGTAGCTCGCGCCGCCGTAGGTGACGCGGGCGCCGACCTGGTAGGTCGTGCCGGCGGCCCAGGTCCCGCCCGCAGGCGGCGGAGTCGTCGTGGTGGTGGTCGTGGGTGGCGCAGTGGTCGTCGTGGTGGTCGGGGGCGGGGTGCTGCCACCGCCGAAGTCGACGTCCGAGCACGTGTAGAACGCCTCCGCGCTGCCGACGACGCGCTGCCAGATCGAGTAGAGGACGTGCCGGCCGCTGCGCTGCGGGATGGGCAGCGTCCAGTTCGTGAACGTCGTCGGGTTCTGGTTGGTGAAGGTGGCCAGCGGGACGAGGTCCGACCAGCGCAGCGGCATGGTTGGGTTCCAGCCGTCTCGCGTGAGGTAGAACTCGAAGTTGCTGTTCGAGTGCGGCGCCGTCGCGTGGTAGGTCACGGTCAGCGACCCGGCGGAGATCCGCTTGGCCGGCCAGTCCGCGCGTTGCAGGTCGAGCCCGCGGTACTTGTCGCGGCCCGCGCTGCACAGCTTGCCGTCCGGGATGAGCTGGCGGTGGCGCCCGCCCGCTTCGAGCAGCGACACCTCGTTCCAGTCGTAGAACGCCTGCGTGCCACCGGCGGCCACGGCGGCCTTGCACGCCTCGGACTTCGGGGACTCCGGACCTTCGTTCTTGCACGTGTAGACCCGGCTGGCGGGGTCGGACAACGTGCCGTGGGCGCTCGCGACCGTGGTGGGGACGAGGAACGCGACGGCCAGGGCGGCGGATGCGGTGATGCTCGCGAGGGCGAGCCGGACGGGTGCCTTCATTGCTCCTCCTGGCAGGGGGAGGCGGCGACGGTCCTCGACGAGGACGCGGTCGCGTGGCGGGTTCGGCGGCCCGTGCCCGAGCCTAGCCAGCCGGCCGGACCGCCCGCGACGGCCGACCGACGCAAATCACCGCAGGTCGTGGCGCCCGTTCGGTCCCGAGATCGTGGCGACGAGAGCCGGTGCGGGTCCGGTTCGAACGTCCACATCGGCGCCGAGCTCCCGCAGCCGTCCCGCGAACCCGCGGGGGTCGGGGTGCTCGACGCGCACCGACTCCAGCGTCAGTCCGGCGGGAGCGGAGAGCGCCGGGCTCGGGGTGTCGCCCCAGCTGATGAAGAACGGCACGACTCCGGCCGTCAGCGCGTTGGCGGTGAGCCGCCAGCGCAGCAGCTGACCGTCCACGGTGAGTCGCTGACCGTCGATCACGCCGCCGAGGTCCGCGACGCGTTCGATGTCGTCGGTCTGCAGCGCCCAGCCGACCAGTCCCGGTTCGCGCACACCGTCCACTCCGTACGGACGCGGCGACGCCGGCTCCGGCTGGCGCGGGTCCGGGGCGACGATCTCCAGGTACGTCCGGGGCCCGAGCGCCAGCAGCCGGTTGTGGGTGCCCTGGCCGAGGTGCTGTCCGCCGCCGGCGGCCCGGACGCCGAACCGCGCCTCGATGCCGGCGACCGCCGTGTCGAGGTCGGGGGCCGCGTAGACGAGGTGGTCGATCAGCACCCGTCCATCAGAGCACAGGAGCCCGTGCAGAATGCGGGTCGTGACGGTCACCTTGTCCGTGCCTTCGGTGGGAGCGGAACCCGCGCTGCGACTGCGGCCGTGGGAGATGGACGATCTCCCGGCCCTCCTCTCGGCGCACGAGGACCCCGCGCTGCGCCGCTGGCTCGCCACCTCGCTGACCGGCCCGGCGCAGGCGCGGCAGTGGCTGGACGCGCAGGCCGAGGGGTGGGCGACCGCGACCCGGTTCAGCTTCGCCGTGACCTCCAGCGACCTCGTGCTGGGCCATGTCGTGGTGAAGGCCGCGGCGGCCGAGGTCGGCTACTGGACTGCCGCCGCCGCTCGCGGGCGTGGAGTCGCCACCCGTGCGCTGGAGGCCGTGTCGCACTGGGCGTTCCAGACGTTGGAGCTGCCCCGGCTCGGCCTGGTGCACGCCGCCGGGAACCACGCGTCCTGCCGGGTGGCGGTCAAGTGCGGTTTCGCGCTGCACGAGGTGCTCCCCGCCGCGCCGCCCGCGTTCCCTTCGGAGGGGCACCGGCACGTGCGCTCGCGGTGAGTCGGACGGCAACAGCCTGTCGCTCGCTGCGCTGCGGTAATTCACCCGGATGTGGCACCCCGTTCACCTGGAACGGCAACCCGGCGCGGCATGGAGATCCTCGTAGTCGTCGTCGTGGTGACGGCGCTGGTGTTCGACTTCACCAACGGGTTCCACGACACCGCGAACGCCATGGCCACCTCGATCGCGACGGGCGCGTTGCCGCCGCGGGTCGCGGTCGCGGTGTCGGCGGTGCTGAACCTCGTCGGCGCGTTCCTGTCGATCGAGGTCGCGCGCACCATCTCGTCCGGGCTCGTCGACGAGACGCGGATCGGTCCGGCCGTGGTGTTCGGCGGCCTGGTCGGCGCGGTCGTGTGGAACCTCGCGACGTGGCTGCTCGGCCTGCCGTCGAGCTCGTCGCACGCGTTGTTCGGCGGGCTGATCGGCGCCACCTGGGTGGCCGCCGGGTCGGACGCCGTCCGGTTCGGCGCCGTGGTCGAGAAGGTGGTCGTGCCCGCGATCGCCTCGCCGTTGATCGCGGGACTGGTGGCGGCCCTCGCCACGTTCGCCGCCTACCGGCTCACCCGCGGCGCGAAGACCGCCCAGCGCGGCTTCCGGTACGGGCAGATCGCCTCGGCATCGCTGGTGTCCCTCGCGCACGGCACGAACGACGCGCAGAAGACGATGGGCATCATCACGCTCACGCTGATCACCGCGGGCACCCTGCCCGCCGGTGCCGCGCCGCCGCTGTGGGTGATCCTCTCGGCGGGCACGGCGATCGCGCTCGGCACGTGGCTCGGCGGCTGGCGGATCATCCAGACGATGGGCAGGAAGATCACCGACGTCGAGTCGCCGCAGGGCTTCGCGGCCGAGACCGGCGCCGCCGCGGTCATCCTCACGTCCTCGCAGCTCGGGTTCGCGCTGTCGACCACGCACGTGTGCGCGGGCGGCGTGGTCGGGTCCGGCATCGGCAAGCGGCTGGCCGACGTCCGCTGGACCGTCGCCGGGCGCATGGTCCTCGCCTGGCTGCTCACCCTGCCCGCCGCCGCGGTCGTCGGCGCCCTGGCCGGCCGCACCGCCTCCGCGGGCACCGCCGGCGTGCTGGCCGTGGCGGCGGTCGGTCTGCTGGTCGCGGTCGGTTGCTGGGTCCTGTCGCGCCGCAACCCCGTCGGCGCCCACAACGTCAACGCGTGAGGAGAGCTGCTGTGCACATCGACTGGTCGGGACTGGGACAGGTGCTGGGCGTCTCGCTGGTGCTCGGCGTGGGCGTCGTGACGCTGTTCTCCGCGGGTCTCGCCTTCGCCGACCGCGGCAACAAGGTGGTGCCCGCACTGAGCTTCACGGCCTGCGTCGCGGTGGTGCTGTACGGCATCTACTTGGTGGCCGTGCACTGATGCGCACGCCTGGACGCTCCGACGTAGAGTCTGCGCAATGAGCGACGAGAACGTGCTGGGCCGCATCAACGAGCTGGTGGACGAAGAGCACAAGCTGCGTCAGCAGCTCGCGTCCGGTGAGATCTCCTCGGACGAGGAGCACGCCCGGCTGCGGTCTCTGGAGGAAGCCCTCGACCAGTGCTGGGACCTGCTGCGCCGCCGCCGTTCCGCCCGCTCGCAGGGCGAGAGCGCGGAGGACGTGCAGGCCCGCTCGGTCGGCGAGGTCGAGGGCTACCTCCAGTAGCCGCTACCGGCGGTCGCGGAAGATCACCCACCGCATCACGCTGTACATGAACGCCGCCTCGCACGCCCCGGCCACGACCCGTGACAGCTGGTACTGCAGTCCCAGCTCGGTCAGCGCGCTGCCGACTCCCAGGATGAACGCCAGGTAGTTGAGCAGGATCGCCACCGCGTACAGGCCCGCCTGCGGGCCGACCGGGGCGTGCGAGCGGAAGTTCAGGGCGCGGTTGAGCACGAAGCTCAGACCGAACGCCAGCACGTAGGCGACCGTGAACGCGACGGGCAGCGGCAGGCCGAGGCCGCCGCGGAACAGCGTGAGCAGCAGCAGGTCGACGCCGAACGTGAAGCCGTTGATCAGCGCGAACCCGAGCAGGCTGGCCGGGACCCGCGACAGGCCGAACGGCAGCCGCCGGACTACGGCCTCCATCACGCCGTGGAACCTCGTCCCGAGGTCTTTCTCGTTGCTGCCCAAGGTGGTCTGGTCCCCGCCGGTCATGGTCACGACAGTGCCACGGCGGCGTGGGGTGAACCGGGCGGAACGGGCGGCGCGGGCCAGGCCGACCGCAGGAGTTCAGCGCCCGTGCCGGTGTTGTTCGGGTGGTCTTCACCGGCGTGGGCGGGCGTTAGGATCGGCTGTTGACCTTCCGCCACGCCGTCGGGCTCATGCCGAGGTCGCGTCTGTCCACTGAAGACCGGTCCATTGTCGACCGATTGAACTCGTACGATGTTGCTTCGCCCCAACGCATTCGTTTTAGTTGCTAACCTTTACGAATTCGGCCGGACCGGGGTCCGACGCCATCTAAGCTGCGCGCCGTGACGGATGCGACGGGAAGTCTGGTGGCGCAGCGCTACCGGCTCGTGCGGGTGATCGGCGCCGGTGGCATGGGCCGGGTCTGGCTGGGCAGGGACGAGGTCATCGGCCGCGAGGTGGCGATCAAGGAGCTGCTGCTGCCCGCCGGGCTCGACGAGCAGCAGCGGGCGTTGCTGTGCCACCGGGCCATGCGCGAGGCCCAGCTCGCGGGCCAGCTCAACCACCCCGGCATCGTCACCGTGCACGACGTCGTCGAGTACAACGGCACGCCGATGATCGTGATGGAGTTCGTGCGCGGCGGCTCGCTGTCCGATCTGCTCGAGGACCGGGGCGCGTTGCCGCCGGACCAGGTCGCCTACATCGCGACGTCGATGCTGAGCGCGCTGCGGGTGGCCCACGAGGCCGGCATCGTGCACCGCGACCTCAAGCCCGCCAACGTGCTGCTGTCCGGCGACCGCGTCGTGATCACCGACTTCGGCATCGCGCGGCTCACCGGCGACGTGCCGCTCACGACCGACGGCTCGATCGTCGGCACGCCCGCCTACATGGCACCCGAGCAGGGCACCGGCGCGCCGATCACCCCGGCGACCGACCTGTGGTCGCTCGGCGCGACCCTGTACGCGGCGGTCGAGGGCAGGCCGCCGTACCAGGGGCAGGACTTCATGACGACCCTGTCGATGCTGCTCACCCAGGAGCCGGCGCCTCCGGTTCGTGCCGGGCACCTGTCGTCGTTGCTCGGCGCGTTGCTGCGCAAGAACCCGGCCGAACGCGCGTCCGTCGACCAGGCCCTGGCGTTGCTGGCCGGGTCGCCCGTCGTGCTGCCGGTCGTGGCCAAGCCCGCTGTCAACCGGCGGACGTTGCTGCTGGCCGGCGGAGCCGCGGTCGCCGTGGCTGCCGGTGGTACCGCGTGGTGGTGGTCGTCGCGGAGCGAGGACGGTGACCTGGCGCAGCTGCCGAGCACGAAGAACGACAGCAAGCCGGCCTCGAACAAGGAGGGCGGCTCGGAGGAGACCTCCTCGGTGGCCCAGCCGGGGCGGCCGGAGGAGTTCACCGAGCACGTCCAGCTGGTCGACCACAAGGCGGCGGTCTCGTCCCTCGCGTGGAGCCCCGACGGGAAGCTGCTGGTCAGCGCGGAGGACGGCCTGGGGACCGACGGCGCTGTCGTGCGGATCTGGGACGTGGCCGCGGGCAAGCTGATCGGCACCGTCCAGAACCCGGACGGGCCCGGCGGCGCGTCGGCGTGCGCGGTCGCGATCAGCCCGGACGGCAGGATCCTCGCGGCCGGCGGGAACCGGACCGGTGACTTCACGACCTACCTGTGGAACCTCTCGGACCGGTCGATGATCGGCGGGCTCGACCAGAGCCGGTCGATCATGAAGACGTTGCGGTTCCACCCCGATGGGAAGAGTTTGGTCGGGGTTACGCACACCGGTCGTCTTCAGGTCTGGGATGTTGCCAGCCGGACGGTGAAGATCGGGCTCACCGAGGCTCAGGGGAGCACCGACCTATCGTTCTCGCCTGACGGGAAGTTGCTCGCTTACGCCGGAGTGAAGTACCAGGAGATCAAGATTGTCGATCCGTCTTCCGGGAAGGCCGTCCGGACCATCAACGACTCGACTGGGCATGGGGGGTCGTTTTCGCCTGATGGCAAGACGTTGGCTGTTGTTGATGGTGATGGCACCAACAGCATGCAGTTGTGGGATGTGGCCAGTGGGCGGAGTGTTGCGGTGTTTCCGCGGGTTGATGACGGTCTGACTTTGTCCGGGGCGTTGTTCCATCCTGGTGGGGAGACTGTTGCCGCTTGGGGGCAGGGGAATTTCGTCCAGTTGTGGGATGTCGGGGGTCGGCGGATTCGGGCTGTCGTGGTGGGGGCGGCTGGGCAGGTCGAGGCTGTGGCGTTCGATCCTGCTGGGGAGCGGATCGCTGTGGGTGGGGCGGACAAGGTGGTTCGGGTTTGGAAGATTTGACTGGGTTGCGTTCCCCTGTTGTGTTTTCCCTGTCGCCTTGCGTGCTTCCACCTGGGGGCTCCGCCCCCAGACCCCCGGCAATCTGATCGGGGGCACCACGCCGCTGGCGGGTTGATGGCACGCCTGTTGCTTTGGGCGGCTGGCGGTTGCATAGGTGGTTGCGTTGCGGTGGGTGCCCCGTCACAAGCCGCACCAGGAGCGAGCCACACGTGAGGGGTGAGGTCAAGTCGACGAAAAGCGTGTCGACTTGACCTCACCCCTCAGATGCAGCAAGAGCTGTGGCGCGACTCGTGACGGGAACCCACCGCGGAGAGCTTCGCTCAAAGACCAAAGACCAAAGACCAAAGACCAATGCTCGCCTTCGGCTTTGCGTCAGGTGTTGTCGAAGGTGGTCAGGATTCTTGGTAGTGCGAGTTTGGGTGCCTTTGCGTGGTCGACTGTTATGCCCAGGTCGATCAACTCGCTGGTGGCGTGGTGGGCCTTCAGGCGGGTGTCGCAGTACGCGGAGGTTTCCAGGAGCGTGTCCCTGTCGCCGGTTGAGGAGTAGATCGACACCGGGACGCTTGGGCGCCAGTCGCAGTAGCTGTCGGCCTCCTGCAGTTTGGTGCGGAGGATGCCGGTCGGGGTCTTCACGCGTTCCAGGTAGGAGTCGGTGAAGAGTTCCGGGATGGTTCTCGGGAGGTTCGGGAAGATGTCCTCGTTGCGGTGGTCGCCGTCGAACAGGGACTCGATCGTCGGGTCGCGGAAGGCTTCTGCCGGGGTGTCGTAGAGGTGGTGGACGCGGTTCCAGGCGACTGTCCAGTAAGCCATGTACGCGACGCTGTTGGCGATCTCGTCGCGGACGCCCTTGGCCACCAGCTGGCTCGGGTGCAGTGCCCCGGCTATGGGGGCCAAGCCGCCTAACTGGAGGTGTCGGTCGGTGCCGGACTGCAGTGCCTTGCCCAGGGCCATGGTGGCGTGGCCGCCCTGGGAGTGGCCGGTGACCATGATGCGCGGGTCTGGGCGGAGGCCCTGGCGGGCGGCCAGTTTGCGGGTGGCTCGCAGGGCGTCGACCGAGGCCGTGACGGTGGACGGGGCGTCCACGTACGGGTGCAGTCCTGGGCCGGTGCCCAGGCCCAGGTAGTCGGGGGCGGTGGTGAGGTAGCCGGCCGAGGCGAAGAAGAAGGCCGTGGCCCGGTCGTTGCCGTCGTTCACCGAGGCCACTGAGCCCCGGTAGGCCGTTGTGCCGTGCAGCCAGGTGACTTGGCGCGGTGCTTTGTCGTTGTTGCGCGGTGCGGCTACCAGGGCGCTTGCCGTTGTCGGTCTGCCGTGGGCGTCGATGGTGCGGTAGGTGATGCGTTTCGCGTCAACGGAGTGGCGGACGCGGGTGGCGTCCAGGTCGTGGTCCCCCAGGTAGGTGGTCAGCTGGGTGGTGTCCAGGGTGGACACCGGGACGACGTCGAGGAGGTCGCCGCGGGCCGGGTGTGCCGAGGCGGTGGCCGGGATCGTGGCCACGACCACCGCGCCGCACAGGGCCGCCGCCGTCAGTCGAGTCGTGAAGGTCATCCCTCAACGATGACGCGATGATCTTGATTGGACAGTGGGGCTGACCGTAGACCTGGGGTGCGGTTCACCCCACCTCGCGAGTGCGGTGTCACGCACCCGGAGGCTTGGGGCGCAGGAGGCACGTGAGGCGGGCGGTGCAGGTGCGCTTGCCCTCCTCGTCGGTCACGACGATCTCGTAGGTCGTGGTGCTGCGGCCGAGGTGGATGGGGCGGGCCACGCCGGTGACCATGCCCTCGCGCGCCGCTCGGTGGTGGGTGCAGGACAGCTCGAGTCCCACCGCGATCAGGCCGTGCTGCGACGCGTGCATGGCGGAGGCGATGGAGCCGAGCTGTTCGGCGAGGACGGCGTTCGCTCCGCCGTGCAGCAACCCGAACGGCTGGCGGTTGCCCTTGACCGGCATCGTGCCGACCATCTCCTGGACATCCCATCGGGTGATTTCTATGCCCATGCGGACGTGCAGCTGCTCGTCGGCGAACTCCTGCGGCAGGTCGAAGGTCACACGTGCTCCCGAAATGATCCGAACACAGCCCGTAGGCCTCAAGCGAAACTGTCAGACCCCCACCCTAGACTCGGGCTCGTGACTCCCTCAGACGTGAAGCGGCTCCTGCTCATCGACGGTCACTCGATGGCCTACCGAGCGTTCTACGCCCTGCCCGCCGAGAACTTCGTGACGAAGACGGGCCAGGTCACGAACGCCGTGTACGGCTTCACGTCCATGTTGATCAACATCCTCCGCGACGAGAAGCCCACGCACGTGGCGGTGGCGTTCGACGTGTCGCGCAAGACGTTCCGCTCCGAGCAGTACCCCGAGTACAAGGCCGGCCGCTCCTCGACGCCGGACGAGTTCCGCAGCCAGGTCTCCCTCATCAAGGACGTGCTCGCCACGCTCCGCATCCCCACGATGGAGAAGGAGAACTACGAGGCGGACGACATCATCGCCACCCTGACCACGCAGGCCGTGGCGCAGGGTGTCGAGGTGGAGATCGTCACCGGCGACCGCGACGCGTTCCAGCTGGTCAGCGACAAGGTCACGGTGCTGTACCCGGTCAAGGGCGTCTCGGAGATGGGCCGCTTCACCCCGGCCTACGTCGAGGAGAAGCACGGCGTCCGGCCCGAGCAGTACGCCGACTACGCGGCGGTGCGCGGCGACTCGTCGGACAACCTGCCGAACACGCCCGGCGTGGGCCCGAAGACGATCATCAAGCTGCTCAACCAGTTCGGTGGGCTCAACGAGCTCGTCGACCGCGTCGACGAGGTGCCCGGCAAGGTCGGCGAGGCGCTGCGCGGCAACCTGGCGAACATCATCATGAACCGCCAGCTCACCGAGCTGGTCAAGGACGTCGAGCTGCCGTACGAGATCGACGGGCTCGAGGCCCAGCAGTGGGACCGCGACGCCGTGCACGCGCTGTTCGACGAGCTGGAGTTCCGCGTCCTGCGCGAGCGTCTCTTCCAGACCCTCTCGACCGCGGAGCCCGAGGCCGAGGAGGGCTTCGAGGTCTCCGGCGGCGCGATCCCCGCGGGCACGCTCGCGAAGTGGCTCGACCAGAACGCGCGCAAGACCCGCGTCGGCGTGGCGCTGCGCATCACCACCGACCTGGAGGGCGTCGCGCTGTGCACGTCCGACGGCGAGGGCGGGTACGTCGACGTCACGCAGCTGAACGAGGCCGACGAGCAGGCGCTCGCCGCGTGGCTGGCCGACGAGGGCGTCGCCAAGGCGGGCCACGACCTGAAGCTGCCGCTGCGCCGCGTGCGGGCGCGCGGGTGGAAGCTGCGCGGCCTCACCTCCGACACGGCGCTCGCCGCCTACCTGGTGCGTCCCGGCCAGCGCTCGTTCGCGCTCGACGACCTGGCGCTGCGCTACCTCAAGCGCGAGCTGCGCGCGGAGGAGTCGGGCGGCGGTCAGCTGTCGCTGCTCGCCGACGAGTCCGAGGAGGTGCAGAAGGTCGCGACCGGCACGATCCTGCGCGCGCGGGCCGTGGCCGAGCTCGCCGACCGCCTCGACGAGGAACTGGTCACCATCGGCGGCGCCGAGCTGCTGGCCAACCTCGAGCTGCCGCTCATGAACGTGCTCGACGAGGTCGAGGCCGTCGGCATCGCCATCGACGTCGACCACCTCTCCGAGCTGGAGGCGCACTTCGCGGCGGGCGTCAAGCAGGCGGCTCAGGACGCCTACTCCGTCATCGGCAAGGAGATCAACCTCGGCAGCCCCAAGCAGCTGCAGACGGTCCTCTTCGACGAGCTGAAGATGCCGAAGACGAAGAAGACCAAGACCGGCTACACCACGGACGCGGACGCGCTGCAGAACCTGTACGAGCAGACCGAGCACCCGTTCCTGCAGCACCTGCTGTCGCACCGCGACGTCACGCGGCTGAAGTCCACGGTGGACGGCCTGCTGAAGTCGGTGGCCGACGACGGCCGCATCCACACGACGTTCCACCAGACCATCGCCGCCACGGGCCGGCTGTCCTCGACGGACCCGAACCTGCAGAACATCCCGATCCGCACGGACGAGGGCCGCCGCATCCGCCAGGCGTTCGTCGTCGGCGAGGGCTACGCGGAGCTGATGACCGCGGACTACAGCCAGATCGAGATGCGGATCATGGCGACGCTGTCCGAGGACAAGGGCCTGATCGAGGCGTTCAACTCCGGCGAGGACCTGCACACCTACGTGGCGTCGCAGGCGTTCTCGATCCCCACCTCCGAGGTGACGGGCGAGATGCGCCGCCGCATCAAGGCGATGTCGTACGGCCTCGCGTACGGCCTGTCGGTGTTCGGCCTGTCGCAGCAGCTGCGCATCCCGACCGAAGAGGCGCGCGAGCAGATGGAGGCGTACTTCAACCGCTTCGGCGGCGTGCGCGACTACCTCAACGAGATCGTGAAGAAGGCGAGCAAGGACGGCTACACCGAGACCGTGCTCGGCCGCCGCCGCTACCTGCCGGACCTCAACTCCGACAACCGCCAGCGCCGCGAGATGGCCGAGCGCATGGCCCTCAACGCGCCGATCCAGGGCAGCGCGGCCGACATCATCAAGGTCGCCATGCTGGGCGTGTTCCGCGCCCTGGAGTCGTCGGACCTGCGGTCGCGCATGCTGCTCCAGGTCCACGACGAACTGGTGCTGGAGGTCGCCGCGGGCGAGCGCGAGGCCGTAGAGGCCCTGGTGCGCGACCAGATGGGCAACGCCTACCAGCTCCTGGTGCCGCTGGAGGTCTCGGTGGGCGTGGGCCGCTCGTGGGACGACGCCGCTCACTGACGCGGACGCCCAGGCCCGCCACCGCACGACGTGGAAGATCCCCCCATTGGAACTTATAGCCGGTGGGGGGACTTGCCGCAAGACCGGGGGCCGCCCCCACACTTCGTGCCCTGACCTGCGGGTACGAGGGGGTTCGAGATGCGGTTTCTGCTGTCCACGATCGGGTCGCGGGGTGAGGCGCAGCCGGTCACGGCGCTGGCCGTGCGGCTCCAGGAGCTGGGCCACGACGTGGGGGTCGTCGCGCCGCCCGACTTCGCGGAGCTGGTGTCCCGGTAACGGGATCGGCTTCACACCGGTCGGCCCGGTGCTGCGCACCGTCACGCCCGTCAGGCCCGAGGACCTGCCCAGGCTCGCCGAGGAGTCGGTGAGGCAGCAGTTCCGGGTGGTCGGGAAAGCGGCGGAGGGCGCGGACGTCCTGGTGGCGGGCGGCGCGTTGCAGCACGCGACCCGTTCGGTCGCGGAAAGCCTTGGCGCGTACTACGTCTACGCGAGCTTCTGCGCGAACACCTTGCCGTCACCGCACCACGCCCCGCCCGCGATGCTGGGACGCGTACCGGTGAACGGCACGCCCGAGGAGAACCTCGCGCAGTGGGAGCGGCACCGCCAGTACTTCACGAGCTCGCGCTCCACCCTCAACGCCGAACGCGCCGGGCTCGGCCTCGGTGAGGTCGGCGACGTCCGCGACCACATCTTCGGCGACTCCCCGTGGCTCGCCGCGGACCCGGTGCTCGGCCCGTGGCCCGGCCTCGGCGACCTCGTCCAGACCGGCGCCTGGCTGCTCGACGACCGGCGCTCGCTCGCCGCGGAGCTGGAGGAGTTCCTGGACCGGGGCGACCCGCCGGTCTACTTCGGACTCGGCAGTGTGCGAGGAGCGCAGCGGACAGCCGAGGACGCGGTCGAGTCGGCCCGCGCGGTGGGCAAACGCGTTGTCCTGCACCGTGGTTGGGCGGACCTGCGGCTCAGCGGCGACGCCGGCGACTGCATCGCGATCGGCGAGGTGAACCAGCAGGCGCTGTTCCGGCGGGTCGCCGCGGTCGTGCACCACGGTGGCGCGGGCACCACGACGACGGCCGCGGCGGCCGGCGCACCGCAGGTCGTGCTGCCCCACATGTACGACCAGCACTACTGGGGCGAGCAGGTGGAACGGCTGGAGGTCGGCCGGTCCGCGAAGGCCGTGACGCCCGAGGTCCTGAGCGAGGCGCTGCGGCGGAAAGACCAAGCCGCCGAACTGAGCACGCGCGTGCTCACGGACGGCGCGGAGACAGCGGCGCGACTTCTGTCGGAGTTGAACCGGGCCAACTGAGACGTACCGACGTGGTCTTGCTCGTCGGCGGCTTGTTCCGGACTGCTTGCGCTCGTTCTCGGAGGAGGATGGGCCGCGCACGAGGCGATGAACCAGCCACGGGTGAAGGCGGAGAACACCAGCGTCCAGCTCGAAGCTCCCGGAACGGCCGAACTTCCCCGCCTCACCGAGTGATCGCGGATCAGTCACGACCCCTTGGGCGCGGGCGCGAACGGCACGCCCGTGTTCAACGCCTTGGCGCCGACCGCGCACAGCTCGCCGAGCATGCTCACCCCGATGGACAGCTGCGTCGGCGCGTGGCCGCCGACGAGCAGGCCCAGCCCGATGCTCGCGCCGAGCGACGTCACCCACACGACCAGCGTCCACGGCGTGTAGCGCTGCCAGAGGTGACCGCCCCTTTCGAAGAGCTTGATCGTCATCCCCCTCGCCGCCCCGAACGCGAACCCCGCGGCGAGCGGCAGCAGGTAGGCCAGGTGGAACTCCTCCACCGCGCGCACGCCGAAGAACAAGAGGAACGCGGGCGGCGCCAGCAGGTCGCGGGCGTTGAGCGGTTCGCCCCTGAACCTGCGCACCAACACGTACAGCACACCTGCCGCTATCAGCGCATACGTCATCGAGATCCCCCTAATTAGCATGACCCTGCTACTTAAACTAGCAGGGTCATGCTAGAAAAGGGAGGTGTCACCGAGAGTCGTCGATCCCGCCGCCCGCCGCCAAGCCGTCGCCGAGGCGGTGTTCCGGGTGGTCGTGCGGGACGGGGTCGAGCAGGCGTCGCTGCGCAACGTCGCGGTGGAGGCGGGTCTCGCGATCGGCTCGATCCGGCACTACTTCGACACCCACGACGACATGATCGTGTTCGCCGTCGAGGCGCTGATCCACTCGATCGACGAACGCGTCTTCGCCCACGTCAAGGCGATGAAGGACCGGACGGACCCCCGGCGGCCCGGCGAACGCGTGCTCAGCGAGGTGCTCCCGCTCGACGAACGCCGGCGCGACGAAGCCGTGCTGTGGCTGGCCTTCGCGACCGCCGCCCGCACGCGGCCCTCGTTGCTGCCGCACGCCGAACGGCTCTACGACGGGCTGCGTCAGCTCTGCCTGCGGGCGGTGACCGTGATGGCGGAGGCGGGCACCATCGCGGCGTCGCTCGACCTGCGGCTGGAGGCCGAACGGCTGGCGTCGCTGCTCAACGGCCTCACCGTCGACGGGGTGCTGCACCCGGACCGGATGACGCCGGAGCTCACGGTCTCGCTGCTGCGCAGGCACCTCGACTCACTGGCTTAGGCCCTGGCGGTCACCTGCACGTCGCGCGCGGTCAGCTCGACGCCGCACTCCGTGCATTCGACCTTCGCCCGCACGCCGCCGCCGCAGTCGCGGTGGTGCAGGTGGAACGACTCCTCCTCGTCGGGAGCCATCCACTTCTCGCCCCATGTGCGCAGCGCCATCAGCACGGGATAGAGGTCGCGGCCCTTCTCCGTGAGCCGGTATTCGTGCCGTGTGCGGCCGTCGTGCTGATAGGGCACGCGCTTGAGCACGCCCTCCTGCAGCAGCACGTTGAGTCGGTCCGTCAGCACGCTGCGCGAGATCTCCATCGTCGACTGGAAGTCCTCGAAGCGGCGGGTCCCCAGGAAGATCTGGCGGAGCAGCAGCAGCGTCCAGCGCTCGCCCAGCAACGCGGCGGGGCGGCCCAGGGTGCAGGGCAGGCTGGCGAAACTCGCGTACGACATGAGCCCAGGATATCCCTTGCGTTCGTTTTTCGAACTCAGCTACAGTTCGGATTCCGAACTCAGGGGGTCGTCCACATGCGCGTCACCGAGCTCCACCGCGACACCGCAGGCGAGGCCGTCGACGCCGTGTTCGCGGGCCTGTCCGCGCGAAGCCGCTACCTGCGGTTCCACTCGCCGACGCCGCGGCTGACCGCGTCCGCCCGGCGGGCGCTCACCGACGTGGACGGCGAACGGCACGCGGCCGTGTGCGCCAGGATCGGCGGCGACCCGGTCGGCATCGCGCGGATGATCAAGACGGGGGAGTGCGGCGCCGAGATCGCG
This sequence comes from Lentzea sp., assembly GCF_036380075.1. Classification (NCBI taxonomy): domain Bacteria; kingdom Bacillati; phylum Actinomycetota; class Actinomycetes; order Pseudonocardiales; family Pseudonocardiaceae; genus Lentzea; species Lentzea sp. Next base: position 17,802 of record NZ_DASVFL010000157.1, read on the forward strand.
GTCGCCGTGGTGGACCTGTGGCAACGCCGCGGCGTCGGCCGCCGGATGCTGGAGGAGCTGACGGCGGTCGCGGCGCGGATGGGCGTCGCGGAGCTGCACGGCGAGGTGCTGCCGGACAACCACGCCATGCTCGCGCTCGTGAGGAAGGTGCTGCCGGGCGTGCGGCTGACGCGCGAGGAGGACACCGTCCACCTCAGCTACCCGCTCGCGTGGGTGACCGCGGAGATCACCGACGCCGACCTGGTGAACAGCCTGCAGGGCATCTGAACGGCCCGTCCCCGGGATCGTCCCCAGGGGCGGAGATCACCGCCCGCGCGGGCAGCCGTTCACGGTTGACCCGCGTGAACAGTGAGAACACAGGCCGTTCGACCGGACCAAAACTTCACATCGCCTTGCTACGGTGGCCCGCATGAAGACGTGGGGGATGTTGGCGGTCGCGGCGGCGGCCATCACGTTCGGATCGACGCTGGCGATGCCCGACGTCGCTCAGGCGGCTGCCGAGGGCGGGGTGGTCTGCGGGACGTACGAGGCCAACTCCAAGATCACCCGCAGCGAGATCCTCGCGCGCTCGCGGACGTGGATCAGCGCCCGCGTGCCCTACAGCCAGAGCGACTGCTTCGGCAACAAGTACGGCGCCTACCGCACCGACTGCTCCGGCTTCGTCTCCATGGCGTGGGGTCTGCGCATCTCCTACACGACCCACATCCTCGAGCAGGTCGCGCACCGCATCGACTGGGAGGACCTCCGTCCCGGCGACGCGCTCAACGACCGCGAGAACCACGTCGCGCTGTTCATCGGCTGGGCGGACGCCTCCAAGACGCGGCCGATCGTGCGCGAGCAGGCCGGCCCCGACGGCAGCAGGCCGGTCCAGCGCGTCTGGAGCGCGAGCACCGCCCGCCGGTACGTGCCGCTGCGCTACAACAACCTCGTCGAGTCCGGCGGCGCGAGCTCCGGCAGCGAGAGCCCGGTGACGGACAAGACGATCGTCAACGCGGGCCCGCAGATCTCGAACACCGGCCAGCAGCAGCTGGAGGTCTTCGCGCGCGCGGCCGACGGCACGATCATCACGAACTTCCACAAGACGAGCCGCTGGAACGGCTGGCAGCAGCTCGGCCCCGAGCTCTTCGCCGGCGACCCGGTCGCGCTGATGAACCCCGAGACGAAGATCGTCGAGGTGTTCGCGCGGGCCACGGACGGCAAGGTCTACCGCCGCGTCGACGGCAAGTGGCTCGCGCTTGGTGACGCGGTCGTCGCGGGCGACCCGGTGCTCGCGTGGAACGACAAGACCAAGGCCGTCGAGGTCCTCGCCCGCGGTGAGGACGGCACGCTGCTGCGCTTCACGGACAAGTGGGCGCCGCTCGGCGACCGCAAGGTCCAGGGCAACCCGGCCGTCGCCGGCAAGGACGTCTACGCGCGGTCCGCCGACGACAAGCTCGTCAAGTGGGACGGCGCCACCTGGGCCGACCAGGGCGACACGAAGGTCGTCAGCGACCCGAGCGTCGCCGTCGACCAGGTCTTCGTGCGCACCGCGTCCGGCAGCGTCGAGCAGTACGCGGCGGGCGTCTGGAAGTCGCTCGGCGGCAAGGGCACCGGCGCGCCGTCGGCGGTCTACAACTCGACGACCGGCTCCATCGACGTCGTGCAGCTCGGTGAGGGCGGCATCGCCGAGCATTCCCGCGCCACCGACAACGGCTGGACCACGTGGGCCAAGCTCGGCACCACCAAGGTCTCCGAGGCGCCGACCGCGATGTACCACGCGCAGACCAAGACCGTCGAGGTCTTCGCCCGCACCGACGACGGCAAGCTGGTCCGCCGCTTCTACAAGGAGAAGGCCGGCTGGAGCCAGTGGGCGCTGCTGAGCGACCGCGCCATCAGCTGAGGTTCCGCACCGCCTCCACGACCACGTCGAAGAACCGCTCCACGTCCAGGCCCACGGCCACACGGGCGTTGGGCGGTTCTCCCAGTCTCGCGTGCAGGTCGACCACGGTCGCGCCGCGCGTGTACGTCCCCGACGTCTCGATGCCGACGAACGCCTCGACGCACGCCACCAGCGACGGGTCGATCACCCGCGCCACCGCCACCGGGTCGTGCAGCGGTGGCGCCTCGAACCCGAAGACCTCGCGGTAGGTCGCCGCGAAGAACGTCATCAGGTCGCCGCAGATCCGCCCGAGCGGCCCCAGCGTGGTCAGCCGGGCCACCACCTCCGGCGTCACCAGCGCCTGGTGCGTCACGTTCAGCCCGACCATCGTGACCGGCACGCCGCTGGTGAAGACGACGTGCGCGGCCTCCGGGTCGACGTGGATGTTGAACTCCGCGTACGGCGTCGTGTTGCCGCGCCCGGTCGACCCGCCCATCAGCACGATCTCCCGCACCGCCGCCGTCCCGTACCGCCGCAGGTACGTCGCCACGTTCGTCAGCGCGCCGGTCGCCACCAGCGTGGCCGGCATGTGCGCGTGCATCACGTCGATCGCGTGCTGCTCCACGACGCCGGCGGTGACGGCGCCGAACGCGGGCCCGTCCATGCCGGTGCCGCCGTGGATGTCCTCCGCCACGCGCAGCGGTCCCGCCAGCGGCCGGTCGCAGCCGCGGGCGATCGGCACCGCGATGCCGGCGGCCGAGCAGATCCGCCGGGCGTTCAGCGTGACCTTGTCCAGGGTCTGGTTCGCCGCGACGGTCGTGATCGCGCGCAGGTCGATCTCGGGCGACCCGGCCGCGAGCAGGATCGCGATCGCGTCGTCGTGGCCGGGGTCGCAGTCGAGCACCACGGGAGTCGGCATGGGTCCATCCTGCCGTCCGCTACCGTGCGGAAACGTTTTCAGAGGAGGCCGGATGGCGCGCAGGCGGTACGCGGTGGTGGGCACGGGCTCCCGCGCCGAACGGCACGTCCACGCGATCACGGTCGAGCACGCCGGGACGTGCGAGCTGGTCGCGTTCGCCGACGTCAACCACACCCGGATGAACGTCCACAACGAGCGGCTGGCCGAGCTGGGCCTCGACCCGGTTCCGGCGTACGACGCCGCGGACTTCCTCAAGATGCTCGACGAGCAACGGGTCGACGTCGTCGTCGTGACCACCGTCGACCGCTTCCACGACACGTACATCGTCGAGGCGTTGGACGCCGGGTGCGACGTCGTGACGGAGAAGCCGATGACGACGGACGTCCCGTTGGCCCGCAGGGTCCTCGATGCCGTGGACCGCAACGACGGCACCGTCACCGTAACGTTCAACTACCGCTACAACCCGATCCACGAGAAGGTCCGAGCGCTGCTCGCGGACGGCGCCGTCGGCGAGATCGGGTCGGTGCACTTCGAGTGGCTGCTCGACACCCGGCACGGCGCCGACTACTTCCGCCGCTGGCACCGCGAGAAGGCCAACTCCGGCGGGCTGGTGGTGCACAAGGCCACGCACCACTTCGACCTCCTCAACTGGTGGGTCGGCTCGGTGCCGGAGACCGTCTACGCCCAGGGACGGCTGTTCTTCTACGGCGACGAGAACGGCGCACGCCACGGCCACGCCGACGACGACCGGTTCGACATCGACCTGGAGCGCAACGAGTGGCTGAAGAAGCTCTATGTCGACGCACGGCACGAGGACGGCTATCGGCGCGACCGGAACCCTTTCGAACCCGGTGTGTCCATTGAGGACGACATGTCGGTACTCGTCCGCTACGCCAGCGGGGTGAACCTGACCTACCACCTCACCGCCTACTCGCCGTGGGAGGGCTACCGCCTGATGGTCAACGGCAGCGAGGGGCGCCTGGAGCTGGAGGTCGTCGAGAACTCGTGGGTGTCCGGTCAGCACCCCGCCGTGCACGGTGCCGCTGCCAACCCGGAGCAGGGCTGGGCGAGGCTGTCCGTGCAGCGGCTGTTCGAGGAACGCGCCGACGTCCCGCTGGACTTCGACCGCGAGGGCCATGGCGGCGCGGACCGGCGGATGGTGGACGCGCTGTACGGACCGGCCGGGCAGGAAGACCCGTTGGGGCGCAGGGCGACCCATCGCGACGGCGTGCTCTCGCTGCTGACCGGCTTCGCGGCCGGCCGCAGCATCGAGACGGGGGAGGCGGTCCGCGTCTCCGACGTGATCGACCTGAGCTGAGCGTGCCGGGACGCTGCCGCAAACGTGTCTCGGTTGGCGCGGTGCATTGATATTCCACTCACCCGGGCCGATGCTGAGGACCGCGGTGGCGGTCGCGGGCGTGCCCGAGAAGGGTGGAGACGATGCGTGTTGCGCTGGTCGGAGCTCGTGGGCACGGTGCGCGGCACGTCGAGAACCTCCTCCGGCTGGGCCACGACGGCATCGCGACCTTCGTCGGCGTCGTCGACGTGGCGGACGTGGACGTCCCGGTGCCCGCCTACCCGGACCTGCCGTCGCTGGCCGCCGAGCTGCACCCCGAGGTCGTGGTGATCTCGTCGCCGCCGGGGACGCACCGCGAGCTCGCGCTGGCGGCGTTCGAGCTGGGCTGCGACGTGCTGGTGGAGAAGCCGGCGGCGCTGACCACGGCCGAGTTCGACGAGATCCGCGACGCGGCCGCCGAACGCGGACGGGTGTGCCAGGTCGGGTTCCAGACGCAGGGCAGGGGCTCGTACCGGCGACTGTGCTCGTTGATCGGCTCCGGCGCGCTGGGCGACATCGCGGGCATCGGCGCCGCCGGCCGCTGGGTGCGCACGGACTCCTACTACGACCGCGCGGAGTGGGCGGGGCGGCAGGGTGAGGACGGCACGTTCGTGAACCCGTTCGCGCACGCCCTGCAGAACGCGCTGCTGCTCGCCGACGTCGAGGAGCGGTCCGACATCGCTGTCGAGCTGGAGCTGTTCCGGTGCCGCGACACGATCACCGCCGACGACACGGCGTGCGTCCGCGTCACGTCGGAGGGCGCGCCGCCGGTCGTGGTCGCCGCGACGCTGTGCGCCGCGACATCGTTGCCACCGGTCGTGCTGGTGCACGGGTCGTTGGGTCAGGCCGTGTGGTGGTACGACGAGGACCGGCTCACGGTCAACGACCACCGCATGGCCGTGCCGCCGTCGGTCGACCTGCTGGAGAACCTGATCCGGCACCGCCAGACCGGCGAGCCGCTCGTCGCGCCACTGGCCGCGGCGCGCGCGTTCACGACGGTCGTCGAGCAGTGCGGCAAGGCGGACGTGCCCCTGCTGCCCGCGCGCAGGACCGGTGACCGCGTCGTGCTCGACGGTGTCGACGAGGTCGTCGTCAGAGCCGCGGAGAAGATCGCCACTTTCGACGAGTTGGGGTGCGGTTTCGGGCGGTAGTCTCCCGCCGAGTCCGCTGTGTTCGGGGGTTTCGCGTTGGACACCTACATCGACCTGAGGGACGTCCGGGTGACCGGCTACGCGGCGATGGGGCTGATCGCCCTGGTCGCCGCCGAGTCCGTCTGGGGCACGGTCAACGACTGGTGGGGCGGGTCGTCGTCGTGGAGCTTCCTCGCCATCGTGCTCGTCGTGCCCGCCGGCGTGGCGTCGTTCCTGTGGTTCCGCGGCGCGACCCACAACGCCGAGGCGATCGCGCTGCACGGCGTGCGGACCGTGTCGCAGGTGTGGAAGGCGAGCGACCCCGCCCAGCGCGAGGTGCCGTTCGAGCAGCGCGTGGTGAGCCCGTTGATCAAGCCGTGGCAGTACGGCTTCCTCGGGATGGTGTGCACCGACGTCCTCGAGTCGCTGCTCCTCGACACGCCGCTTTACGTGGTGTTCTCGACGCTGTCCACGCTCTTCGCCCTGGGAGCGGGGGCTCTCGCGTGCTTCCTGGTCCTCCGGATCTCGCTCATGCAGCGGCAGTTCGCGGTACCCGCCCGCAAACGGCGGTAGGTCCTGGTAGACTTCTTCATCGGTTGCGGTTTTGTGTTCGTGTCTTTCACGCTCGCCGAACTTCAGTTGCGAGCGATTCTCCTTCTTCGCGGTGGGAGTGGTCGGCTCGAGACCAACCACCGGGGTGATCGCACAGTGCGGTTCGCCCTTCAGTACAGAAGGAGCAGTACATGACCAACGGCACCGTCAAGTGGTTCAACGCCGAAAAGGGCTTCGGCTTCATCGCGCCGGAGGACGGCAGCGCTGACGTCTTCGTCCACTACTCGGCCCTCAACGGTGGCGGCTACCGCAGCCTCGAGGAGAACCAGAAGGTCACGTTCGACGTCACGCAGGGCCAGAAGGGCCCGCAGGCGACCAACGTCACCGCTCTCTGACGTTCGCTGTACGACGGCAGGGCCTCCGGGACTTCCCGGGGGCCCTGCCGTTTTCGTTAGCCTGGCCCGATGCCGTTGCTCGGACCAGCCGACCCGCTGCCGCACGTGCCGCGGCGGGTCCTCGTCGCCGGGAACGCCGGATCCGGCAAGTCGACGCTCTGCCTGCGCATCGCCCGGAGCCGCGCATTGCGCCGGGTCGAGTTGGACAGCCTCTACTGGGGTCCGCGGTGGACGCCGCGCCCGGAGTTCGAGGCCGAGGTCGCCGCGTTCGCGCGTGAGGACCACTGGGTGACCGAGTACCAGTACAAGGCCGTGCGGCCGGTGCTGGCCCGGCGGGCGGACACGGTCGTGTGGCTCGACCACCCGTTCACGACGGTGATGGCGCGGCTGGTCAGCCGCACGGTCAGACGGCGCGCGGGCCGGGTGGAGTTGTGGAACGGTAACCAGGAATCGCCGCTGTGGTCGGTGTTCACGGACTCCGGGCACATCCTGCGGTGGGGCTGGAAGTCCTACCGGCGCAACCGGGTCAGGGTGCTCGCCCTGGTCGAGGAGGTCGTGGTCGTCCGGTTGCGCGGGCAGGCGCAGGTGGAACGGTGGCTGGCAGGGCCGCTGGCCTCGGTCGGGGAGGAGCGTGCTCGGTGAGGACGGCGCTGGTGCTCGGCGGGACCGGAATGCTGGCCGGATGCGCGCAACGGCTGCTGGGGCGCGGGTGGCACGTCGTGCTGCCGTCGCGGACCCGGCCGCTCATGGCCGACGACGGACCTGGCCGCGCGGCGCGCGCGTCGATCAGCCGCGGCCACCGCCCGACGTGGGTCAAGGCCGACTGGGCCAACCCCGCCGACCTCGCGGCCGAGGTGGCCGACGAGCTGAGCGGCCGTCCGGTGAACCTGCTCGTGGCGTGGGTGCACACCAGCTACCGCGCGAGCGTTCTCACGGCCGTGCGGCACCTTCTGGCCGAAGACGCGCCGGTGGTGGAGGTGCACACGTGCGCGCCGGTGCCGGATCCCGTGCTGCCGCACCCCACGCAACAGGTCCTGCTCGGACACTTCGCCCACGACGCGTCGCAGCGCACGAGCCGTGCGGTGCTCGAAGCCGTCGAACGGGCGTTGGAGGGGCGGCCGCC
>NZ_DASVFL010000158.1:0-3841 GCF_036380075.1 Lentzea sp.
AGCGCCGACTCACCGGAGTTCTGCTGGAACCACGTGCCGTCGACGTCCGTTGTGGACAGTTCGGTGGCACCGGCGGGCGCGACCGGCAGCGCGCCCAGCGTGATGGCCGCCTCGGCGGTTTCCGAGAGCGTCAGCTTCCACTTCAGGACGCCGCCCTCGGTCACGCTGTCGGCGACCGGGGTGACCGTCAGCGTCGGCGCCGGGTCGTCCTCGAGCACGACCAGCCCGCCGACCGCGGCCCCGACGACGGCGTTGGAGATCGCCTGCACCGCCACCGGGAACTGCCGGTTGCCGCCCCACTTCGTGTTGCCCGTGTACGACACCGGCACCTCGGCGCGGTTCTCGCCCAGTGCCAGCGTCACGAGCCTCGTCGCGGACTGGTTCGGCGCGGAGTTGTAGAAGAGGCGGACGACGCGGGTCCCCTCGCCGCCGGCGGTGACCACGACGTTCTGCGTCCGGGTGCCGGAACCGCCCTCGTCCACGATGGCGAGCGTGGCGTCGACACGTCCCGGAGCGGCCGGGGTGACGGGGACCAGACCGGGGCTCCAGCCGTGGGCGTCGACCAGCCAAGCCTCACCGGACGCGGACTCGGGTACCAGCTCCAGCGACGCCACGCGGTCGAGGCCGGCCGGCAGCGGAACGCGGACTTCCTGACCCCACAACGCACTCACGCGACTGGTGCCGGGCAGTCCGGTGACGGACACGGACCCGAGCGCGAACTCCTGTCCGCTCTCGTCGGTCACCGACACGCCGAAGGAGGAAGCCGGGGCGTTCGCCGGGACGGCAAGGCGCAGGGTCAGGTCACGCGATCCCTGCACCGACACCGGAGCGGACGGCCGCACCACGGCCGACTGTCCCGCCGCCGTCCACTTCAGCGCGACGGCGAGGCGTTCCGGCTGTGACGACGCGTACCGGAAACCGACGAAGTGCGGCGACCGTTCGGTGGTGCACGCGGTCGCCGGGTCACGCGAGGTCTGCTGGCACACCCGAGCACTGCCCGACACGGCGGTCGAAGCGTCCGGGACGACGAACGGCGTGCGCGCGGCACCGACGGCGTGCGAGAGGACGCGGGCCGGGTCGGCGGACGGCGCGCGGACGCCGGAGCCGTCGAGCAGCGGCAGCACGGACTCGTCGCGGGCCAGGAAAAGCCGCGCGGAGGCGGCGACGTAGGTGGCACCGGCGGTCTGCTGCTGGTCCGCCGTGAGACGGGTGGCGGTGCCGGGAGTGCACAGCGCGTCCGGCGGGTTTCCGGGCGAGAAGTCGTCGAACGCCGGTGCCTCCGCCTGGCCGGGCGTCCACTCGCTGTTGAAGTAGTTGTGGTTGGCACCGACGACGTACAGCGCGCTGTGCAACGCCTCGCCGCGGCTCAGTCCGCGCGTCTGGTCCACGAACATCTGGCCCTGCAGGTCGGAGACGTCGCCGTCGCAGCCGGGCAGGAACGTCACCGACGGCACGTCCGGCGCCGGGTTGTGGCCGAAGATCGTGGGACCGATCAGCACGTCACCGCGGATGGTCCAGCGCACCGGGCCGTCGAACCCCGTGTCACCGGGCGGCGGGGTGGTGCTGTCGGTCGCCGCGCGGTTCACGCCCTCGCCGCCGCGCGAGTGCCCCACGAGCAGCACCTCGGACAGGTCGGCCTGCACACCCGCGGGCGGGGTCCCGCTGCCGGACGACCAGTCCGCCCACCTCGCCAGGTGGTGCCGCACGAGCGACGACCGCGCCTGCGCACCCGCGTCGACCGCCGTCGAGTCCTGCGCGTTGATGCCGTTCGCGGAGATCGACACCGTCAGGTAGCCCTGCGAGGCGAGGAGCCGCTGCGCCTTCAGGTAGCCGCGGTCGCTCGGCACCGTGGTCATCCCGGCCGGGCACGGCCAGTTGATGGTGATCTGGTTCGGGTTCGTCCTGCTGTAACAGGTGAAGTGCCTGCCGTGCAGGAACAGCACGAGCGGCCGCTTGCCGGGTGCGCCCTCGGGCGCGACGACGACGCCCTTCATCTCGATCGGCACCGGGTAGCCGGGCAACGTCACCGGGTCGAGGTCGTACTCCCCGGTGGTGGTGGCGTACTGACCGGGCGTGCCGGGGTCGACGTCGGCCGCCGGACGCAGGGGCGGCAGTTCGGGCACCACCGCGGAGGCGGGCGGCGTCTCGACGACGTCGAGCCTCCTGCCGGCCGATCTCACCTGCAGCGCGGCGGGGTCCTCCAGACCGGCTCGCAGCGTGAACGTGCGCAGGTCGACCGACTCCTCGGCACGTCCCAGGAAGCGGTCGCCCTCCCAGAACTCGACGCCCGCGTCCGTGAGCGGCATCGATGTGGGAGAGGTCCAGCGGATCACGTCACCGGCGACGGTCACGCCGGGCGGAGCGGCCGACGCGGGCACGGCGGGTAGGACGGCGACCAGCAGAACGGGTATCAGGAACGCGAATGTCCGGCGCATGTGGGACCCCCTCGAAAAGGACGGATCCACTCCGTTCTAGCGAGGCCGGACGCCATTGCAGCTGCTTTTGGCCAAACGGGAAAACAAACAGACCACGGTATTACGCCATTCGCGCCATTCGAGATGCGAATGGCGGTTGACCCAGCTCAGGACAGGTCTCTGGGGTCGCCGTCCCGCTCGTTCTGGCTCAGTTTGTTCCACGTCGAAGTGAGCTCGGTGCGGATGCGAGCGATGCGGACGCCGAAGGCCTCGCGGATTTCTCGCGCGTCGACCTCGTCGGGGACGCCGTGGTCGGGGTGCTCGGCGGTCATGGCGCACCGGGTACCTCGCGGGCGGACTCCTCCAAACGTGCCGGCGGTCACTCCTTAGGATCGAACAGGTGAGCACCCACCTCTACCTGCTGCGCCACGGCCAGACCGAGTGGTCGGAGACCGGCAGGCACACGGGACGCACTGACATCGAGCTGACGCCGGAGGGCGAGCAGCAGGCACGCCGCGCGGGGGCGGTGCTCGCGCGGTTGAGGGGCACCGACCAGGCCCCGGCGCTCGTGCTGACGAGCCCGCGGCACCGGGCCACCAGGACGGCGGAGCTGGCCGGGCTGGAGGTCAACGCCACCACCGAGGACCTCGCCGAGTGGGACTACGGCGACTATGAAGGCATCACCACGCCGCAGATCCGCGAGCGCGTCCCCGGCTGGACGGTGTGGACGCACCCGATGCCGAACGGCGAGACGCACGCCGAGGTGCAGGACCGGGCGCGCAAGGTGCTCGGCGAGGTGCGCAAGATCCTGCCGGGCGGCGACGTGGTGCTGGTGGGCCACGGCCACTTCAGCCGCGTGCTGATCGCGGCGTGGCTCGGCCTGGCACCCGACCAGGGCGTCCACTTCGGACTCGACCCGGCCGGCATCTGCCAGCTGGGCGACGAGCGGGGCGACCCGCAGGTGCGCAGGCTCAACGTGCCCGCCTGGGAGGTGTGATGATCCGCAGGGTGGAACCGCGCGACGTCGACGCGGTCGTGCGGCTGGTGCACGAGCTGGCCCTCTACGAGAAGGCACCCGAGCAGTGCCACCTCACGCCGGAACAGTTGCACACGGCGCTGTTCAACGACAGCCCCGCGCTGTTCGGCCACGTGGCCGAAGTGGACGGTGAGGTCGTCGGGATCGCGTTGTGGTTCCTCAACTTCTCGACGTGGGACGGCGTGCACGGCATCTACCTCGAGGACCTCTACGTCACGCCCGAGCAGCGCGGCGGCGGCATCGGCAGGCAACTGCTGGAGACACTTGCACGCGAGTGCGTGGCCAAGGGCTACACCAGGTTCCAGTGGTGGGTCCTCAACTGGAACGAGCCGAGCATCGGCTTCTACAAGAAGCTCGGCGCGGTCCCGATGGACGAGTGGACGGTCATGCG
>NZ_DASVFL010000159.1:0-22139 GCF_036380075.1 Lentzea sp.
TCCACCGCCGGCCGGTCCGGGTCGACGGCGCCGGCCAGTTCGTGGTCCAGCTCGGCCAGCCAGGTCGCGGTCCGGTCGTCCATCAGGTCGAGCAGCACCGCCTCGCGGGACTCGAAGTAGCGCAGCACCGCCGTCTTGGCCAGACCGACCCGCCGGCTCAGCTCGTTCAGGGTCACCTCGGCCACCGGCATCTCGTCGAGCATCGCCGAGGTCGTCTCCAGGATCGCCCGGCGCCGGACCTCCCGCTGCTCTTCGGTGCGCGCCCGCTGGAACGTCATGCCGCTGATCCTAACTTGGGTACCGCCGGTACCTTGACAGTGTACCGGCGGTACATTAGCGTCGCCGACGTAAGTTACCGGCGGTACATTAGGAGACGGCGATGAACTGGACCGAACAGCAGATCCCGCGCCAAGACGGCCGCGTGGCCGTGGTCACCGGCGCCAACACCGGCCTGGGCTTCGAGACCGCACGGCAGCTCGCCGAGCGCGGGGCGGCGGTCGTGCTGGCCGTGCGCGACACCGAGAAGGGCGAGCTCGCCGCGGCCAGGATCAACGGCGACGTCTCGGTGCAGGAGCTGGACCTGACCTCGCTGGAGTCGGTGCGCGCCGCCGCGGCCGACCTGCGCACCGCCCACCCGCGAATCGACCTGCTGATCAACAACGCCGGTGTGATGTACACGCCCAAGCAGACCACCCGCGACGGATTCGAGATGCAGTTCGGCACGAACCACCTGGGCCACTTCGCGTTCACCGGGCTGCTGCTCGACCTGCTGCTGCCGGTGCCCGGCTCGCGGGTGGTCACGGTCAGCAGCACCGGGCACCGCATCAACGCCGCCATCCACTTCGACGACCTGCAATGGGAGCGTTCCTACAGCCGATCCGCCGCCTACGGCCAGTCCAAGCTCGCCAACCTGATGTTCACCTACGAACTGCAGCGCCGGCTCGCCGCGCACGGCACCACCACCGCCGTGGCCGCACACCCCGGCATCTCCAACACCGACCTGGCCCGCAACACCCCGCCGATCGCCCGCCGGGTGATCACCTGGCTGGCTCCGGTGCTCACCCAGCCCGCGACGGCGGGCGCACTGCCCACCCTGCGCGCCGCGACCGACCCGTCCGTCCTCGGCGGCCAGTACTACGGACCCGACGGCCTGGCCGAGCGGCGCGGCCACCCGAAGCTGGTCACCTCCAGCCCCGACTCCTACGACCTGACCGTGCAGCAACGCCTCTGGGCCGTCTCGGAGGACCTCACCGGCGTGCGGTTCCCGGTGGGCCTGGCAGCCGCAGCGGCCTGAAAGGCGGGCGCGGGTTTGGTGTGTGCACGCCTGCCACGAGCGTCCTGGCGGCCCTGTCGATCACTCGGCAGTATGGGAAAATGTCTGCCGATTCCGAAAGCTCTGCCGACGTGGCCCTGGAGAACGACTACGACCTCTTCGCCGAGGGGTACACGGCCGTCAACGAGACCAGCCTGATCAACGCCTACTACACCCGGCCCGCGATCGTGAACCTGGCCGGCGACGTGACCGGAAGGCGGGTCCTGGACGCCGCGTGCGGCTCCGGCCCCATCTTCCGGGCGTTGCGCGACAAGGGTGCCGTCGTGGCCGGCTTCGACCGCAGCGCGAAGATGGTGGAGCTGGCCCGGCAGCGCCTCGGCGACGACGCGGACCTGCGGGTAGCCGACATCACCCAGCCGCTGCCGTACGCCGACGGCGCGTTCGACGACTGCGTCGCCGCCCTGGTCCTGCACTACCTGGAGGACTGGACCGCGCCGCTGGCCGAGCTGCGGCGGGTGCTGAAGCCGGGCGGCCGGCTGATCGTCGCCGTCAACCACCCCGTCATGCTCCCGTTCCTGGACCGCGAGACCAGCTACTTCGCGACCACCAAGTGGACCGACGACTACGACTTCGACGGCCAGAAGGCCACGCTCACCTACTGGCACCGGCCGCTGCACGCGATGACCGACGCCTTCACCGCGGCGGGCTTCCGCATCGCCGTCATCAGCGAGCCGCCCGCGGCGCCGGAGGCCCGTGAGCTCTTCCCCGAGGAGATGGCGAAGTTCCCGTCCGGGTCGTTCCTGAGCTTCGTGTTCTTCGTCCTGGAGGCCGCCTGACCCCCTGGTGAGCTGCGTTACATCTGCGTCCGGCATGAACGTGGTGGCCTCCGATCTCGTTCCCTTGCCGTCCTTGGACCGCCGCACCGTCCGCGGTCCACCACCCAGGGTCGCGCTCGGGCGTGACACGGAGGCTGTTCATGTTGGTGCGCTTCAAGTTCCGCCGACGGGCGAACCCCGTCCGGCGGCGTAGAACCGCGGTGCTCCTGTGCCTGTCGCTCGTCGCGACGCTGCTCAACGCCGTCCCCGCGCAGCCCGCCAGTGCCACGCCGCTGTCGGGCACGTCGCTGATCACCTACAACATGCAGGGCGGCACGAACTCGATCGAGAGCAAGTGGACCCTGGACGTGAGCGGCTACGCCGCCAACGCCGATGTGGTCATGTTGCAGGAGGTGGGGCCGAACGGGCCGCCGTCGGCGCACGACGAGGGAACCGCTGTCACGCCGGAAGGCCTGGTGTACCGGCGGTACCTCTGGTTGTCGCGCCACATCACGTACAACGTGATCTTCGTCGAGACCGATGCCACCGGCGGCCGGGTGAACATCGCGATCGTCACCCGCCACGAACCGGACGAGATCCGCATCGTCCGCAACCCGGTCGCGCGGGGCAGGGCGGCGCTGGGCGTGCGCCTCGGCAACGACTGGTACTTCACCTTCCACGGCTTGTCCGGACGGCAGGGAACGTCGGACACCTCGGGAGGTGACTCCGCCCGGATGCTGAACGAGATCGACGCCGAGGTCGGCAGGTGGTCGAACAGCACGGCGCGGTGGCACGCCGGCGGCGACTTCAACCTCGACCCCGAAGAGATGCAAAGACGTCAGTACTTCCCGGTCGCACACGTCTACAACAGCGGACGAGCCACGCATCAGAACGGCGGCGAGCTGGACTACTTCGTCACGAGCGACATCCAGGCCCGGCTCCCGAACGCGCGACGGCTGAACGGTGCGTCGTCCGACCACTACGCGGTCAACCTCGGAGGCCTGCTCGCTTCGGCCATGCCGCCGCAGGTCCGAGTCCGGCCCTACGTCCCGAGAACCCACGCCTCGGTCTTCAGCAGCATCCTCAAAGGACTGTCGACGCTCGCGGCCGGCGTGGTCACCGCGTGGGCGCTCTTCGGCCCCAAGCGGGACGAGCCCCTGGCGTTCGTCGGCTCCCAGACGTCGGGAGGCATCGCCTACGAGGACTTCGCCGGCACCAGCAGCGCCGGCGCACAGGAACTGTCCGGCCGCGCTGCCGGCGCCCCCTCGAACGTCACCCTGCTGCAGCCCGACCACTCCTCGCTGGACCTGAACAACACCGACTCCGCCGTCGCAAGCCTGCGGAGCCGGGCCGAACGGGTCCTGCAGGCCGATCCGTCGCAGACCGTGCTGATCGCCGGTGTGCTGCCGGCGAGCACCGTCGACCAGCAGAAGGTCGACCAGCTCAACGCCGGGATCGGCACGCTGGTCCAGTCCCTGCAGGGCTCGGGCAAGCACGTCGTCCAGGCCGACACCAGGAGCCTGACGCGGGACGACCTCGAAGCGGACGGGGCGACCCTGACGTCCGGCGGCGTCGCCGAGCTGTCCGGCGCCTACGTGGACGCGATCGTCGTGGCCTACCTGCGCGACTGGCTGGTCGACACGGACGCGCTGCCCGGTGGCGGAGGCGGCGTGAACCAGCAGATCGCGGTCGCGTCCTACATCCACCCGCTCGCCGACCCGGACGCCTGGAACCGGCTGATCGCGTCTCCCACCGACAAGGTCAGCGTTCTCGTGGCGAACGTGACCAACGGTCCCGACACGACGGTGAACACGAGCTGGCAGAACGTCATCAACCGCGCCGGCGCCACCGGAAAGCGAGTCCTTGGGTACGTGCCGACCGGGTACCTCGGGGTCAGCGAACAGCACTTCAAGACCCGGCTGGGCTCGACCGACCTCGCGGACTGGACCGCACAGATCGAACGCGACATCGACAAGTGGTACGAGCTCTACGGCAACAGCATCGGCGGGATCTTCTTCGACGAGGGCTGGAACGACTGCGGTCCGGACAACAAGTACGCGAAGCTCTACCGCCACCTCAACCAGTACGTGAAGCGCAACCACTTCGGTGCGATGACCGTGCTCAACCCCGGCGCGACGATGCCGCAGTGCTTCGAGGACTCGGCCGACACGCTGATGACCTTCGAGAGCAGCTACGAGTCCTACACGAGGAACTACGTCCCGAACACCTGGACGTCGGCGGATCCGCGCAAGCTCTGGCACATCGTCTACAACGTGCCCGAGAGCGAGATCGGCCGGATCATCGAGCTGAGCAAGCAGCGCGGGGTCGGCTACGTCCAGATCACCAACGACGTCCTGGACAACCCGTACGACACCCTGCCCCAGCAGAGCTACTGGCAGAAGCACATGGACCTGGTGAAGGGCGGTAAACCGGGCACGACCTTCGCCGACCCGTACAACGTCGGAGCGCCCGCTCCGACCGCGCCGTCCAACCTGCGGGTGACGGCCTCCGACTACACGTCGGTCACCCTGGAGTGGTCACCGGGCGGCAACGCGGTCGCGCACCAGGTGTACCTGAACAACCAGCCGATCCTGAACCTCCCGGCGGGAATGAACCGGGTGGCCGTCGGCAACCTCCAGACGGGTGCGTCGAACCTCGCCTTCCAGGTGACGACCCAGGGCGGTTCGGGGGTCGAGTCCGCGGTGTCCAACACCGTGACCGCGTCGACGCCGGGCCTGCCGGGTGGCCACACGGTGACCAACGTCAGGATCTCCACCTCGGCCGGGTCCACCACCTACACCGCGGATATCCTGGTTCCCTACGCCTTCAAGCGCCTCTACGTCTTCTCCAGCGACAGCGGCTGCGACGACTGGAAGCGCAACCCGGGCTGGCCGGTGAACTACAACTCGTGGAACTACGTCTGCGCGAACTACATGGTCGAGGGCACGACGCTGTTCAAGTACTCGGGGACGGTTCCCGACGGCACCACGAACGTCCCGTGGTCCTGGACCAGCGTGGGAAGCGCACCCGTCAGCATCAACGGCCACACCCACACGTGGACGGTGCCGATCGGCACCTCGGCGATCGACACGAAGAACCTGGTGATCCAGGCCGAGGGCTACGGCCCGACCACGAACGTCTTCACCCCCTGCCCGATCTGGGGAGCGGGGCCTGAGGGGAACGGGCGCTACTGCGCCTGACCGTCGCCACCACCTCCGCTCCGCACGGCCACTGGTCCGGGTGCGTCTCCGATCTCGCGATCGGAGACGCACCCGGACCTCTTCGAGTTGAGACGACGACAGTCACATTCCTTCGACAGTTAGGAGTCCTAACTGTAAGCTGGCTGTGTTCCGGGAACGCGATCAGGAAATCCAACGCGACCGGTTCGCCGAAGCGAACGGAGAGAGGCATGGCCGATGAACTTTCCGCATTCGATCGGCCGCGCGATGAGCCGAATGCCACGGCGCTGCGCCATCTGCACGAAATTCATCGGCCCGTTCTCCTGGCGTACCTCACCCAACTCACCAGAGGCGATCGGCATCACGCGGAAGACGTCGTCCAGGAAACGATGCTCCGGGCGTGGCGGCATCCGCAGGCGCGCGCCGAAGACGGCCGCTGGAGCCGGTCCTGGCTGATCACCGTGGCGCGCAACATCATGGTCGACGAAGCTCGCGCGGCCCGCATCCGGCCGGCCGAGTACTCCGACGACCGGCTCGAGCCGCGGACGCCCGCGGCCGACGATTACGACAGACTGCTCGACAAGCACGAGGTCCGGGCAGCGTTGACCACTCTGTCCCCTGAGCAACGCGATGTCCTGCGGGAGATCTTCTTCCAGGAACGCACCACCGCGGAAACCGCCGCGATCCTGCGCATTCCTGTCGGAACGGTCCGATCGCGCACCTTCTACGCGCTTCGCGCTCTTCGGAGAATGCTGTTGACCCGTGGATTCCAACTTCGGTGAAACCGCTTCTCGATCCACCGCCTGGCGGAGCGGGTGTTGCGCAACCAGCGCACAGTTTTGAGCAACCACGCGAAACCCGGCGCCGCCGTGCTCGATGAGACTCGATCTCGCATCCGTCCCATCACCGGTAGGAGAGACATGAGTCAGGTGATCATCGTTTCGGGCGCCTCGAGCGGTTTCGGGGCCATGACCGTCCGGGCTCTCGCCGACGCGGGTCACCGCGTCTACGCGGGTATCAGAGCCACGACAGGCCGCAACGCGACAGCGGTGGCGGACGCCCAGGACTACGCCACCACGCACCAGGTCGACCTGCGTCCCATCGAGATGGACGTCGCCGACCAGTCCTCAGTGGACCGTGCCGTCGCACAGGTCGTCGAGGAGTGCGGCCGCGTCGACGTCGTGGTGCACAACGCCGGGCACATGGTGCTCGGTCCCGCCGAGGCGTTCACGGTCGAACAGCTCGCTGCCGTGTACGACGCGAACGTCCTGACCACGCAACGGCTCAACCACGCCGTCCTGCCGCACCTGCGCCGTCAAGGCGACGGGCTGCTCGTGTGGGTCGGTTCGTCCAGTGCCCGTGGCGGAACCCCGCCCTACCTGGCGCCCTACTTCGCGGCCAAGGCGGCGGAGGACGCGCTGGCCGTCAGCTACGCGGTGGAGGCGGGCCGGTTCGGCGTCGACTCCGTGATCGTGGTGCCGGGGTCGTTCACCACCGGCACCAACCACTTCGCCCATGCCGGCACCCCGGACCGCGACGACGTCGCCGCCGAGTACGCCGCGCGCCTCGGGGACACCGTCGACCTGGCTCTGCAACGGCTGGGCGAGCTGTCTCCCGCCGACGCCGACCCGCAGGAGGTGGCACGCGAGATCGTCCGGGTCGTGGGGCTGCCGAAGGGGCAGCGGCCGTTCCGGGTCTACGTCGACCCGGCCGACGACGGCGCCGAGCGCGTCTTCGAGGCCGGTGAGGTGGTCCGGCGCGAGTTCTACGACCGCATCGGGATGCCCGAGCTGCTCAGCCCGGCCACCACGACCGGAGTGGACGCGTGAGCGCCCCGGCGGCCGGCAGGGTCGCGATCGTCACCGGCGGATCCGGCGGCATCGGCCGCGCGGTGGTCGAACGCCTCGCCGCGGACGGCTTCTCCGTCGCCGTCCACTTCTCGGGCAACCCCGGACGGGCCGAGGAGGCTGTCCGCACCGTCATCGAACGGGGTGGGCGGGCCATCGCGGTGGGCGGCGACGTCGGTGACGAGACGGCGATGGGCGCGTTGTTCGACGAGACCGAGAACGCCTTCGGCGGCGTCGACGTCGTGGTGAACACCGCCGGGATCATGGTGCTGGCGCCGGTCGCGGAGTTCGACCTGGAGGCGCTGGACCGGATGCACCGCATCAACATCCGCGGTAGCTTCGTCATCGCCCAGCTGGCCGCGCGACGGCTGCGCTCCAGCGGGGCGCTGGTGAACTTCTCCACCTCGGTCACGCGTCTGCAGATGCCCACCTACGCGCCCTACGTCGCGTCCAAGGCCGCGGTCGAGGGCCTGACGCTCATCCTCGCGCGCGAGCTGCGCGGCCGGGACATCACCGTCAACGCCGTCGCTCCCGGTCCTACCGCGACCCCGTTGTTCCTGGACGGCAAGGACGAGGACGAGGTGCAGCGGCTGTCCCAGGCGGCTCCGCTGGAGCGGCTCGGACGTCCGGAGGACGTCGCCGAGGTCGTGGCGTTCCTCGCCGGCCCGGCCCGCTGGGTCAACGGCCAGGTCGTGTTCGTCAACGGCGGGATCGGCTGACCTGTCACGGGGGTGCTGCGCCGGCTTCGTCAGCGGCGCAGCTCCCGGTAGGCGGACGGGGTCAGGCCGTGTTCGCGCCGGAACGCGCTGGTGAAGTGGGCCGGGTTCGGGTAGCCGCAACGGGCCGCGACCGCCTGCACCGTCAGGTCGTCGTTCTGCAGGAGCTCCTGGGCGCGCTGCAGGCGCAGCGAGGTCAGGTAGCGCATCGGGGTCGTACGGGTCGACGCGGCGAACCGGCGCAGGAAGTGGTGCCTGCTCAGGTGCGCCGCGGCCGCGAGCTCGTCGAGCGTGAGCGGGTCGGCCAGCCGTTCGTGCATGAGATCGACGACCACTCCGAGGACGGGCGCCGGAAGCCCGCCGCCGAGGCGGTCGTTCTCCGCGGCGGTGCCCAGCAGCAGGTGGCTCGCGACGGACTGGGCGACCGTCTGGGCGTGCAGCGCGGGCAGGCCCAGCCGTGCCGCACGGCCGAGCTCGGTGACCGCCGCCTCGACGAACGCGTCGTCGCGGCGCAGGTAGTCGGGATCGACCGAGCGCGAGGGCCGGCCGAGGGCCTCCCGCGTCTGCTCCACCACCGAGGTGGCCAGGCTCAGGTGCACCGACCGGAACGGCACCCGGCTCGACGAGCGCCAGCGAGCGCGGACTTCGCGGTTCGGGGCGTTCACCGACGACGTGCCCGGTGCGACGAGGGCGTGCCGGCGCCCTTTCCCGGTCCCGCTCTCCACGACGTAGCTGCCGGCGGTCACGACCACCACGGTCAACGACTCGACCGGCGGCAGCGCGAAGTCCGCGACGTGCGGATCGCTCATCTCGCGGACGCGGACGCCTGCCCAGTCGAGTTCGGCGCTGTCGGCCAGCGCACGGGACGGAAGGCCGGCCGCGACGGGGACGGGCTCACACGGCGAGAGCGTCACGGGCTGGTCGTTACCCGTTTGGTCCAGAAGTCAAACGCATTTCACCGAATTGGCGCGCACGCAGGTGCTCGGCCATCGTGCGCGGTGCCCGACCCAGCACCCGTTCCAGGTCGGGCGTCTGCCGTTCCAGGGCGCCCGCACGGACCTGCGCGTTGAGCCACCGCACCGGGCCGGGCCCGTCGTCGGGCACCTCGCGGTAGACCACTCCCAAGGCCTCGGCGACCTCCCGGTGGGTCCACAGAGGACCGGTGAGGTCGTAGGTCTGTCCGATGTGGCCGTCGTCGAGGAGCACCGCGACGGCGGCGTCGGCGAGGTCGGCGCGGAACGCGGTGTTCAGTCCACGGCCGCCCGTGCTGGCCGTCAGTTCACCGTCGACGATCGTCGGCACGAACGCGTCGCTGTAGAAGGGGTTTCGTAGCAACGTGTGCGGCACACCGCTGTCGCGGAGGGCCTGCTCGGTCGCGTGGTGGGCCTCGGTGAGGCCCGTCGCCGTGGTGTCGGCGCCCAGGAAGCTGGTGTAGGCGATCGCGCCCACCCCGGCTTGACGGGCGGCGGCGATGGCGTTGCGGTGCTGCGCCACGCGTGTCGCCGCGTCCAGCTCGGGTGAGGAGATCAGCAGCACCTCGTCGGCACCGTCGAACGCCGCCGCCAGACCGGCCGGGTCGTCGTAGTCCCCGTGCCGCACCGCGACTCCCGCCGGCGCGCGGGACAGGTCGCGGACGGCCGCGACCACCTCGGTCCGCGCCGACAACCTCTCGACGACCAAGCGGCCCAGTGCGCCGGACGCAGCCGTGACGACGATCAACGGTCCTCCCTTGTTCGATGATCGCCGAGCAAAGCGGAGCGGGCCGGGTCGGCGCCACCGGTTTACCGAGCGGCACCCGACCTGGCGGGGGCAGGCGCGGAGGGTGCGGGGCGAAGCCGGGTGACGGCGGCGATGAGCGGACAGGCCGCAGTGGTGGCCAGGGCGCCGAAAGTGGTGTCGGTGGCCAGGATCAGGCGGACGGTCTTCATGGCGGCGGTGAGGACTTCGCCGCCGCGTTGGCGCAGCTGGGTTTCGTAGTGGCCGATCGCGTCGGTGACGGTCGTGGTGTCCCCGGAGAGAGCGTCGAGCAGGTCGGCGGCGTCTTGGATGGCGGCGCCCGCGCCCATGCCCGCAGTGGGCGGGGTGGCGTGCACGGCGTCGCCGAGGGCGGTGATGCGGCTCGGGGTCCAGGGGGCCAGGTCGTCGGCGCGGGTCGAGGCGGCGTTGAAGCGGAACGCGGCGACGCTGCTCGGGTCGGTGCGCGCGATGACTTCCAAGGTGTGGGCGGCCCACCTGTGGTCGCGGAAGCGGTCGAGCAGAGCGGTGCAGAGCGCCGTGCCGGTCAGGTCGCGCAGGGAGTCGGTGCGGGCGGACTCGGGGAACATCGCTCCCCAGATGTAGGTCGGGCCGGTGGTGACCGACGCGCTCAGCTCGGGGACGTCGAGGGCGGCGTTGCCGACCGGGTCGAGGAACCCCACGTAGAGCGCGGCGCCCCGTGGGCCGATGCCCGTCGTCGAACGGGTGCCGAGCCGACGCTGTTCGGCGTCGGTGAGATCGGCCCGCCGGGTGCGGCCGGAGAACCCGATGATCCCCGCCGGACGGCTGGTCGGGGCCGCGGCGAGGTGACGGGCGACGACCGAGTGCGTTCCGTCGGCACCGACCACCAGGTCCGCGGACACCGAGGTGCCGTCGGCGAAGCGGACCTGCGGCCTGCCGTCACCGCCGATGCCGACCTCCGTCACGGACTTCCCGAGCCGCAGGTCCTCGCCGACCGCTTCGGCCAGCAGCACGCGCAGGGTGATGCGGTCGACGTCGATGCTCGCGCTGCCGGACAGGTCCGGGCCGTACCCGAGCACGCGGCCGCGGTAGTCCCAGAACACGTCTCGGTCCCGCAGCCGCAGCGCCGACCCCGACGCCAGCAACCGGCGCACGACCTCCGGCGCGACGAGCCGTTCGAGCGCCGACAGGGCCCGCTCGTCGAGGGTGATGTGGTACCCGCCGGTCGCGGCGACGTCGGTGTCGCGGTCGAACACCGCCACCTCGTGCCCACGGCGCCGCAGCCCGGCACCCAGTGCGAGCCCGCCGATCCCTCCTCCGGCGACGATGACGTGCATTGCACACCAGCCTTTCGTTGTCGGCCACCCCGTGTGGCGCGAGATCGACACTGGCAGCAGTACTGGACACCGAGTGGCCACTACTCCTGACAGGATCGAGCGATGGCGACCACGTCACATCGCGCTCTCCAGCTGCTGTCCCTGCTCGGCTCGCGCGGGACGTGGCAGCTGCGGGACCTGTCCGCTCGTCTGGCGGTCAGCGAACGCACCGTGCGGCGCGACCTGGACACCCTGCGCGAGCTCGGCTACCCGGTCGTGACCGTCCGCGGCCCGGACGGCGGGTACCGGCTCGGCACCGGCCACACCCTGCCGCCCCTGCTGTTCGACCACGACCAGGCGCTCGCGATCGCCATCGCGTTGCAGACCGCCCCCAGCTCCGTCTTCGGCCTCCAGGACGACACCGCCAGAGCCCTGCTGACCGTGCAGCAAGCCATGCCGGACACGCTCCGCACCGCCATGGAGTCCCTCCGCCTGACCAGACTGCGCAACTACTGGGAGTTCCCCGCACCCCCGATCGACACCGCAGCCCTGACCACGGTCGGCACCGCCGTGCGGCTGCGCCACGTCCTCGTCACCGAGCTCCTGCGCCCCGACGGCACCCGCGCGGCTCCCGGCGAGCCGGACTTCACGGCGGCGCACCGGCTCGAGCCCCACCACCTCGTGGTGTGGGCGGGACGGTGGTACCTCATCGCCTACGACCTCGACGACCACCGCTGGCTGGTGCACCGGGTGGACCGACTGCACCCGCGCCCCACCCGCAGCCGCTTCGCACCCCGCGACCTGCCCGACGACGACCTCGCGCAGTTCGTGATGAGCAGCCACGACCGCGGCGACACCCCGGCGGCCTGGCAGTGCACCGGCAGCGCCCGCCTGAACCTGCCCGCGCACGTCGTGGCCCGCTGGGCACCCGGCGGCTCCGTCGTCGAGCACCTCGACCCCGACCACTGCCGCCTCACCCTCGGCGCCTGGTCCTGGGCCGGCATCGCGGGCATCCTCGCCACGTTCGACACCGAGCTCACCGACCTGCAGCCACCCGAGCTGCTGCAGGCTTGTCGTCAGATCGCGCATCGCTACGCCGGCGTCGGGGCGGACTTGTAGCGTCGGCATCCCAACGTCAACAGGGCAGGAGGGTCGATCGGTGGCCACACGACCACCCGCTGTCGAGGTGCTGGCCGATGTCGTCGGCTGGTCCGCTCTGCCCAAGTGGCAGCCGGACTGGCGGGTGACCGAACGGCTCCTCGGGTTGTCGTTGCCGGACGACTACAAGTCGTTGCTCAGCACGGTGCCGACGGGGCTCTACGCCGGCAGCGTGCTGATCAACGCGCCGACCCGCACGGGGGAGGAGGGGGACTTGCTCGCCCTGCATCGCGAGGTGATGTTGTCGTTGAAGGACGGCCGCAAACCTCCCTTCGCGGCTTTTCCACAGCTACCCGGCTTGATCCCCTGGGCGACGTTCGAGTACCCGATGGGCGGGGAGCTGTTCTGGCTCGCGGACGATGGAGATCCGAACACCTGGCCTGTGGTCGTGCGCGGCGCGGACGGGAACTGGGAGGAGTACGACGTCGGAGCTGTCGCGTTCCTGATCGCCCTGGTGAGAGGAAAGCTGCCGAGCACGATGATCGCACGCAAGCCGGGGGCACCGGCCTATGTGACCTACCAGGACATGCCTGGTTTGCCGAACAACACGGGACGGTAGCGGTGCACGAGGCGGTGCGACGACTCGCCCGGGTGACCGGGTGGACCGGCCAGTCCTATGTGGAGACATCGTGGGACGTGGTCCACGCGAGGCTGGGGTTCGAGCTGCCGTCTGACTACCGCGACCTGCACGCTGTCTTCCCGCCCGGCACGTTCGACGCGCCAGGCGTGCTGAACGGCGTGATGGTGCAGCCGCCGTACCGGGTGGATGGAGTGCCGGACCACCTGTACCAGTTCGAGGTCGAGACGCAGGAGACGGAGGACTGGCGTCGCGAGCATCCCGAGGACGTGCCGGAGGGCATGGTCCCGTGGGCGCGTGGGGATCGTGAGGGTCTGTTCTGGGTGCGTCGATCGCCGGATCCGGAGCGGTGGACGGTCGCGGTCTCGAGCGGCGGCATCTGGGGCTATGACGACGTGCCGGTGGTGGAGGAGTTCGACTGCGGGGCGGCGGAGTTCTTGGCCGGGTTCCGGCGATCGAGGAACAGGAGTGGCTGAGCTTCTCCGAAGCGAGCTCTCCCCAGGTGCGAAGGATCTCGCTGGACGGCGGTCTCGGACCGTAACGATCTACGTCCGGCGGTCGAGGAACTGGCGTGAAGGCGTTGTTCGTGCGGCTCCGCCGGTTCACCCGCGTGCGCGGGCTGATCGTCCTGATCGCCGGCCTGACGGCCGGGATCGCCCTGGTCGCCGCGGGAGGGTTCGACAAGCTCAGCGGCGCGGGCGGCGTGCTCGGCATGGCGGTGAGTGCGCTCGTGATGATCGTCGTGGGTGCCGCCAAGTACCCGCGGTCCGCGGGGACGCCGTCGCACGAGCAGGTCGTGTTCGGGTTGCTGCGCTCCCGGAAGAAGTACTGCCTCATCCTGAGGCCGTTCGGGCAGGACGCCGAGATCGTGCTGCCGAAGACGGGAGTCAGGCGCCGTACCGACAGCGGGCCGTTCACCCGCAACCTGACCATGGAGCAGCTCGTCACCCGCGCCGCGCGCACGGTGCTCGACATGGACACCTACGGCATCGTCGACCAGCGCACCACGTTCGCCCCGCCGGGACCGGTCCTGATGCGCGCCGCCGACGACGAGTGGCAGGAGGTCGCCCAGCGCCTCATCAGCCGCGCCCACGTCATCGTGCTGATCCTGCCGCCGGACCGGGACTTCGGCGACGGGTTCGTCTGGGAGGTCGAGCAGATCCGGCTGGCCGGGATGACCTCGCGCGTCGTCATCGTGCTGCCGCCGAGCGACCAGGACCCGGAGGCCTACGAGGCGGCACTGCGGCGTGCGTGTGTGCTGCTGGCGTTGCTGGACGGCGAGCTCGACCACTTCAAGGTCCACGAGTACGAGCTGATGCTGCCCAGCGGCGCGCTGGTCATCCGGTCGACCACCGACGGGGCGAAGTGGTGGCAGACCCGCGACGAGCCCGCGGAACGCACGGCGCTCGGCCGCGAGCGCAAGACAGTGGTGGCCGACGTGACCTACCTCGAGGTGCTCGAGGTGGCGTTGCGGGAGATCGACCACGAGCAGTCGTAGCCGCCTCGACCTCGAGGAGTTGCTTGTTCGGACGGACAACTCTGCCCGAACGGCTCCTGATGAGCGCACTCCACTCCCTGATCGATAAAGTCGAGGGCCGATCCGCCGCTTCGTCGACCTGACGGCGTCGGTCCGGAACTTGATTTTGCGGCACGTGCGTGTGCAACCACCTGGTGCGGTCATGCGTCCTGAAGGATGCGTGGGCTGGAAAAGTCACGCAGGAGGACCGCGGTGGAACGACTGGTGCGCGCCGGTCTGGGAGGCCTTTTCACGTGAACGACCAGCATGATGACCGGCAGCGCGGAGGCGAGCCGCAGTGGCCGACCGGGGACGACCCGGACGGCGGCGGCACGAGACGTGATGTCCCGAACCAGCCTCGGCCGGGCACTCCGCCCGGCGGCTCCGGACGCCCTCCCCAGGGAGGGCTCCCGCCGCAGCAGCCCCCACGCCGTCCGAACGGACCGGGCGGATCCCAGGGCGGCACTCCGGGAGGACCGCAGGGCTCGGCCGGTCGTCCTCCGGCGGGAGGTCCCGCCGGACCTGGCAGACGGCCTCCGACGCCGCCCGGCGGCATGCCCGTGACACCGCCGCCCGGCGCACGCCGTCCCGGCGGCCCGAACGGTCCAGGAACTCCCGCGGGCGGCCCCGGCCGTCCCGGCGTGCCCCCGCGCGGGCCGGGCGACGAGCGGACGACGCAGCTGCCGCCGGTGAGCCGGCCGACGCAGCGCGAGCCCGAGCTCATGACGCACCGGGAGCCGGATGACGAGTTCCTGCTCGCGGGTGGAGCCGTCGTCGACGATGACGACTACCAGGACGACGAGGACGACTACCGCGACGACGACTACGACGACGCGGACGAGGACGAGCCGGAGCTCACCGAGGCGGAGAAGAGCAGGCTGCGCAAGAAGAAGATCTGGAAGCGCGTCCGGATCGGTGCCTTCGTCGCGATCGGTCTCATGATCCTCGGCCCGGTGATCGCCGTCGCCGTCGCATACCCGCTCCTCGACTGGCCGAAGCCGGAGGAGATCGCGGCGACCCAGAACAAGACGATCACGCTCCAGTACGCCGACGGCAGCGAGATGACCAAGATCACCTCGCCCGGCGAGAACCGCACGATGCTGACGTACGAGGAGATCCCGGACACCGTCAAGCACGCGGTGCTGGCGGCCGAGGACGCGGACTTCTACGAGAACCCCGGCTTCGACGCGAAGGCGATCCTCCGTGCCGCCTGGTTCCAGGTGACCAGCGGCTCCGGCGGTGGTTCCGGTCTGACCCAGCAGTACATCAAGAAGGCGACCAACAACGAGGCGCCGACGCTGACCCGCAAGTTCACGGAGGTCGTCAAGGCCTTCAAGATGAGCAACGAGTCGGACCACAACACGATCCTCACGGCGTACCTCAACACCGTGTACTTCGGTCGTGGCGCGAACGGCTTCAAGGCCGCGGCACAGGTCTACTACAAGAAGGAGATGAAGGACCTGACGCCGTCCGAGGCGGCGTTGATCGCGGCGATGATCCAGACGCCCTCCTGGTCGGAGGACAAGGACCACTCGCAGAAGCAGTGGAAGTACGTGATGGGCCAGATGCTCGAGAAGAAGTGGATCGACCAGGCCTACTTCGACGCGCAGCAGTGGCCGCAGCCGTTGCCGTTCGCCGAGACCCAGCCGAAGTCGCTGGAGGGCCCGCGCGGCCTGATCGTCGACCAGGTCCAGAACGCCCTCGAGGAGCAGCAGACCGGCGTCTCGTTCGAGCAGGCGCAGAAGACCGGCGTGACCATCACGACGACGATCGACCCGAAGACGCAGACCGCGGCCGAGGAGGCCGTGGACGAGATCATGATCAAGGGCGCGCAGCCCGAGGCGTTGAAGACGTCGCTGACCGCCATCGACCCGAACTCCGGCGCCGTCCGCGCGTACTGGGGCGGCAGGGAGGGCCGCGGCTCGTTCGACTACGCGAAGGGCACGCTCCAGGAACCGGGCTCGTCGTTCAAGGCGTTCGACCTGGTCGCGGCGTTGCAGAACGGCAGGGGTCTCGGCACGGTCTACGACGGTTCGTCGCCGCGCACGTTCCCCGGTGTGGCGACGCCGATCCGCAACTCCGGCAACGACAACTCGTGCGGCAAGGAATGTCCGGTCCGCACGGCGATGATCAAGTCGTTGAACACGGTGTTCTACGACATGGTCGTGAACGACATCGGCGTGGCGAAGACCGTGAAGGCGGCCCACCAGGCCGGTATCCCGGACGAGGTCAACATCGGCAACGGCCCGAAGAAGCTGCTGGTCGGCGAGGACGGCGGCACCCCGAACGGTGGTATCGCCCTCGGTGGTGACCAGGCCGTGGTCCGCCCGTTCGACATGGCCTCGGCCTACGCGACGTTCGCCGCCCGCGGCGTCTACCGCCAGCCGTTCTTCATCCAGAAGATCACCGGCCCCGACGGAACCCTGCTCTACCAGCACGCGGACAAGCCGATCTCGGCGTTCGACCCGGACCAGACCAAGAGCCAGGACATCGCCGACAACGTCACCGACGTGCTCAAGGAGATCCCCACCAGCTCGAACATCAAGTGCGCGGAGAACCGCGAGTGCGCCGGCAAGACCGGTACGCACGAGCTGTCCGAGAGCGCCGGTCAGGGCGCGGGCCTCAACTCGAAGGCCTGGATGGTGGGCTACACGCCGTCCATCTCGGCCGCCGTGTGGGTTGGCCGCAACGAGGGCAACCTGCCCATCCGCGACAAGGCGGGCGCCAACATCTTCGGCTCCGGCGTGCCCGGCAAGATCTGGCAGGCGTTCATGAACAAGGCGCTGGCCGGTTCGCAGCTGGAGAAGTTCCCGAAGGCCAAGCCGCTCAACCAGTACAACCCGCCGGCCAAGAAGGAAAGCCAGCCCAACACCCAGGTCACCACGACCTCGGACAAGCCGTCCGACACCCCGCCGGCCGAGCCGACCACCACCAAGCCGACCACCACCAAGCCGCCGAAGACGACCGAGCCGTGCGGTCTGCTCCAGCCGTGTGGTCCCACGACGACGACCAAACCGAAGCCGGGGGATCCGGATCCCGGTGGGCCCGGTGACGGTGTGCAGAACCCGGGGAATCCATAGCTGAACGAAGGCCCGGTGCGATCAAGCACCGGGCCTTCTTCCGTCAGTGCACGGACGTGCTCAACGGCCGGGCCGCGGCATGCGCGGTCAGCCAGGCCTGCGCACGCTTGCGGATGGTGCGGGTGCCGGCTCGTTCGGCGAGGTAGTGGCCGACGAAGCCCAGCAGCGGCAGGGAACCGAGCAGGCCGAGGAACCGGCCACCGGTGGGACGGCTGCCCAGCAGGGAGTCGATGCCGCGCAGCTCCTGGGCGAGCCGCCACAGCGCGCTGCCGATTCCCTTCTTGCTGCGGCTGGACCGCGTGCCGCCGTCCGCGGCCTCGGCGGGGTGCTCGGTGGTCGCGGGCAGGGTGCGGTCGAACAGGACCGCGGCCAGCAGGCGGGTGCGGGTGTCGGTGTCGGTGACGCCGCATTCCCCGGCGATGGCGCACAGGATCAGGCCCTGGGCCGCGCTGCCGAGCAGGTCCTGCACGGGCAGCCGGTCGGCCAGGACGCCGCCCAGGCCGGGAACGGCGGTGACGGCCGCGGTGAGCCTGCCGAAGGGACCGGTCCACCAGCGGACCCGTCGTGAGGTGTCCATCCGCGCCCACGCGGCGGTGCCGGGAACGCGCAGCACGGCCACCGCGCGCACCGCCCGTCGCGGGAGGCTGAGCGGCTGCGACGGCTGCGTGTCGGCCACCACCTCGCGCGGCCCGGACCTGCGCACCGCGTCGAGGGCGGGCGAGGCCGTGCGGACGAAGGTGCGCAGCACCGCTGCGAGGTGCTCGTCGGAAACGGTGGCCGGCATGGTCACTCCCGCGGTCGGCGATGTCCTGTCCAGGTGGGATACCCGAACAGCGGGGTTCGTCACGGTCCGCACGGGTGAGAGTGCGCACTGCTGACGCGCGGCGGTTTCGATCCGGAACGGCCGCGGTCCGACGACCTCGGTCTCACGCGGCGAGAGTTCGACGTGCCGGCGGTCCTCGCGCGCGACCGGTCGAACCCCAGATCGCCGCCGAACTGTTCATCAGGCCGTCAGCGAGTGAGCCACTCCTGGTGGAGTTTCAGGAGAACGGCGACGGCGTCGTCGGGGAGGATGTAGCTCGCGGAGAACTCGCCTTCGAGCTCCGCCTCCTCGACCTCCTCGTCGTCGATGTAGAGCGTGCACGTGTTCCACCTGCAGCGCAGGTAGAACTCCTCGCCGCTCGGCAGGTGGCCTTCGAGCGCGACCGGCGAGGCAGGACTGTCCAGCTCCGCGTCCCAGCCCTGCCGCCGCAGCTCGGGCAGCACCCGCTTCCACCCCGCCTGGCTGCGCTGCCACCACTCCTCGGGGTGCGGACTCAGGAACATCAGCCGGAATCCAGGCCCGGACAGCGCTTCGACGATCGCATGACCGACAGACGTGCCGTGGACGTAGATCGACGTCGGCTCCGGCCCGGTGGCTTCGAGGACGTCCTGCTTCTCCTTCTCGGACATGAAGTCGTAGATCATCGGTGTGTTCGTGCTCACCGACAGCTCCGTGCCGGAGGCGTCCGGCCCGGCGAAGCGCACGTGCCCGTCACGGCCCATCTGTTCGGTGAGCTCGATGCCGAGCCGCTCGGCCACGATGTCCGCGGCAGTGCGCACATCCATGTCCGCGTTGATGGACACGGACTGATAGGTCCAGTCGACGACGAAGTCTTCCCCCATGCAGCTGAACGTACACAGACCGACAACTCATATAGCGCGTCCGTGGTGAGCGAGCCGAGTGGCGGGCGAACCTCTCCGTGTTCGGTCCTCCTGAAATTCGGAACCACGCTGTTCACATGAGGCGTGATCACTCTGCGTACATGAATTGGGCGCAAATGCATGTCGCAAAGTAGTCGGAAAAAGAGGTTTTGAAATAAATTGTGCCATTGAGCTGCGACAACGAAAGTTTTTGTTTTTCCGGCAATCCACCCGTTCGAGTGAGCCGAATACTGGGATGTACGGGTGCTGATTCGGTGAAAGGGGGTGATTGCATGAAGTTGACATGCTCCACAGCTCTGCGCCGGGGTCTCGGTGTGGCCGGGTTCCTGATCGGGTTCGGCCTGCTCTCCGCCGGGGTCGCGAGCGCTGACGAAGGTGACTCGCACGGCCTCCTGGGTGGCGTCTCCGATCTGCTCGCGCCGGTGACCGACACACTGGTGCCGGTGACCGACACGGTCGCACCGGTGACCGGGAAGCTGGCGCCGGTGACGCGGGACGTCACCGCGGTGGTCGACCCGGTCGTCCAGCCGGTCCTGCTGGCCGTCAAGCCGGTGACCGAGCCGGTCCTGGCGCCGTTGGCGCCGGTCGTGGGCACCGCCACGCAGGCCTTGGGGCCGGTGGTGAAGCCCCTCCAGCCGGTGACCTCGCCGCTGCTCACCCCTGTGGTGAACACGGTGCGGGACGTGCCGGTGGTGCCGCGGATCGTGGATCCGTTGGTGGCACGGCCTTCCGCTCCCGCGGAGGTGCCGCCCGCTCCGGTTCCCGCGGTTCCGGGGACACCGCAGACGCCGGTCGTGGTACCGGAGGTCCACGCGGTGGCGTCCTCCGGCAGCGTTCCGGTTGCGGTGGCCAGAACTCCGCAACGGCAACAAATCGCCGCACCTGACGTGGCGCCACCGATCGAGGCGCCTTCCCCGGCGTCACCTGACGTGCCGTTCGCCTTACCCGGCATGACGGGATCGGCGTCCTCGACGGGGTCGACGGGTCTCGCCGTCTCGGACCTCCCCGCACGTTCGGGAGCGCACGCCGACGACGAATCGCTCGTGGTGGTCACCGACCACCAGGTCCACGGGTCGTGGTGCTATTACTACGGCCGAAACCATCCCAGTTGATCCGACCTGCCAACCAAGCCGACAGATCACCAAGCTTGTTTGACAGGAAAGGCTCAGCAAATGCACAACTACGTGAAGCGCGGCCTGGTGGCCGCAGCGTTCTCAGGAGGCTTCCTCCTGTGCGGAACGGCGATGGCGAGCGCCGACACCGGGGGCAACGGTCTCCTGGGCGACGTCGGCAACGTCGTGCACTCGGTCGTCAACGCCGGCAACGGCGGGAACTCGGGCAATGGCGGCAACGCCACCAGTTCGAACAACGCCACGTCCGGCAACTCGGGCAACTCCGGGAACTCCGGCGCCACCGGTGGCAACACCGCGTACGGCGTCTGCGTCCTCGCGGAGTGCCACACCAACGTGAGCTCGGGCAACTCCGGGAACACGGGTGCGACTGGTTCGACCGGTGACGCTTCCAACCACAGCAACACCGTGGGCGGGAACTCCGGTGCCGCGGGCAACGGTGGCGACGCCACCGCCGCGGGTCGTTCCCAGAACGCGAGCGCTTCCGCGGGCAACGGCGGCAACTCGGGCAACGGCGGCAACGCCACCAGCTCGAACACCGCCCGGTCCGGCAACTCGGGCAACTCCGGCAACTCCGGTTCGACCGGCGGCAACAGCGCCTACGGCGTCTGCCTGCTGGCGGAGTGCCACACCAACGTGAGCTCGGGCAACTCCGGGAACACGGGTGCGACTGGTTCCACCGGTGACGCTTCCAACCACAGCAACACCGTGGGCGGGAACTCCGGTGCCGCCGGCGACGGTGGCGACGCGAAGGCCGTGAGCCAGGACCAGAAGTGGGGCCACCACGACAAGTGGAGCAAGAACAGCGACAACGGCTCCGCCAAGGCCACTGCCGGCGACGGCGGGAACTCGGGCAACGGCGGCAACGCCACCAGCTCGAACAACGCCACGTCCGGCAACTCGGGCAACTCCGGGAACTCGGGTGCCACCGGCGGCAACAAGGCCGTCGTGTGGACGATCGGTTCGGAGCAGGGCCACGGCTGGAACTGGGACCGCAAGTCCTGGGACAGCACCAAGTCCTGGACGAAGGTGACGTCCGGCAACTCCGGCGACACGGGTGCCACCGGCTCGACCGGTGACGCGTGGAACCACAGCTGGACGCAGGGCGGCAACTCCGGCCCGGCCGGTGACGGCGGCAACGCCTGGGCGGTGACCGAGCAGGGCAAGAAGTCCTGGAACCACGGCAAGTGGAGCAAGAACGACGACTCCGCCAAGGCCAATGCCGGCAACGGCGGGAACTCGGGCAACGGCGGCAACGCCACCAGCTCGAACAACGCCACGACCGGCAACTCGGGCAACTCCGGGAACTCCGGCGCCACCGGCGGCAACTCCGCCGTGGTGAAGACAGAGAACAAGAAGTGGGACGACCACCGCGGCGACAAGTGCCACGGCTGGAAGCACCACGGTTGGGACAACAAGGGCTGGAAGCACTCCGGCTCGAAGAACCACGGCACCCAGTCCTGGACCGAGGTCACCTCGGGCAACTCCGGTGACACCGGCGCCACTGGTCCGACGGGCAACGCCTCCAACCACAGCACCACGGTCGGTGGCCACTCCGGTCCGGCGGGCGACGGCGGCGACGCCTCGTCCTGGACTCACGGGAAGCACTCCGTGAAGGCGTGACCACGAGGTGATCACGAGGCGGGGCCGGCATCAGCCGGCCCCGCCTCTTCGTCGTGTCGCCCGGAGGCCGGCCCTCATCACCCGAACCAAGCTCGGCATCGACCGCGGCGGGGGAGACCGTCGGCGACATGGCCGTAAGTCCGAAGTGGACGGAGACCGTGCGCGAGGTGGCCGACCGGCTGGGCGCCACACCCGCGCAGGTGGCGCTAGCCTCGCGCTGGCCCGCTCGACGACCAGGTGACGGTCGAGTGCTACATTCCCGTGCACACGGCTGAAGTCGCTCAGGCGCAGCTCGGCGGTCTCGAAAGCGCCGAGCATCCTCCGAAAGCTCATCATGTCCAGGCTGGTCGAATGTTAGTGTTCTCGAACGCTTCGGCCTGCGGTGCAGCATCCCTTGGGGGGATTGACCATGGTGGACATGTGGATGTTGTCCGTTGCCGCCGCGCTCATCGGTGCCGCGGAGGAGCCGGAGTCCGCAGCTCTGACCCG
>NZ_DASVFL010000160.1:0-4267 GCF_036380075.1 Lentzea sp.
CGGAGATCGCGCTCACCTCGATGTACGAGCTGGCCCGGTCGACCGCGCTGTACGAGTCGAGCCGGACGGGCAAGTTCCTCCGCGACGGTTACGTCGGGGCGCAACACGTTTGTTGTCTCCCAACAACTATGAGATCGCGGCAGCACGACCATCGGCGCCGGGGATGACTCGCCGAGCTCGTCGCTCCACTGAGGACTTCCTTGCGCGGGTGATCGCGGGCGTGCCAGACTACGCGTAGGAGTCCTATCCATTTGAGATGCTTCCCGGCTCCGCTTCCGCGAACACGCCTGACCGGTCGTGTCAGGGAATCCGGACGCAGTCCACGAGTTCTGAAAGGCAATTGATGAGTACCGAACCGCGCCCGCGGAAGAAATCCACGTTGAAGCTCGTCGCCTTCGTGGTGCTTCTCGCGCTGGTCACCGCGGGCAGCCTGACGGTCTACCTGGTGGAGCGCGGCCAGGGCCAGCAGGCGATCGTGCTCGGCGACACGACCTCGCCGAACCGCTTGGACGTCAGCGTCTTCGTCCAGAAGACCGACGCGAGCCTGCAGGAGGTCTCGGCCCAGGTCGAGGTGGCGCCGCAGGGGGCGCTGGCCGACGAGAACGGGTGGCCGCGCAAGGACATCACCCTGTACACGAACGGCGTCAAGGGTGACGTGCTCCCGTTCAAGGCGGGGAAGACGCCGAGCGTCGCCGACCTGCGGGTGGCGATGAACGACGGCGTGATCACCGACTACCCGTTCGACGGGTACCAGGTCGACTTCGGGTTCACCGCCGAGGTCGACGGCGCCGCGGTGCCGGTCAACCTGACGCTGGTGAACGCCGACTCCTTCTTCAAGCTCACGCTCGCGAAGGACGAGACGACCAGCGACGCGCTGATGTTCACCGCCGCGGCGAAGCGCTCGACGGGAACGTTCGCGTTCGCGCTGTTCATCATGGTGTTCATGTGGTTCCTGAGCCTCGCCGCCGTCATCGCGGCCTGGTTCGCGGTGAAGGGCCGGCACGGCCTGCTGTGGCCGTCGATGAGCTTCATGGGAGCGCTGCTGTTCGCGCTGGTCCCGTTGCGCAACGCGGTTCCCGGCCAGCCGCCCGTCGGTTCGGTCGTCGACTTCGGGGCCTTCTTCATCGCCGAGGCGCTCATCTCCCTCTCGCTCATCACGACGGTGGTCATCGGTTACCGCGTCGAACGGGCCAAGGAGCGGGAGAAGGAGCTGGCGGCGGCAGCGGAAGAAGCCGCCGCGAGGGAGTCGATCCCGGCGGAACCCAGCCCGCTTGTGCCCGTCGGCTCCGCAGGCGGGCACGCCGGTCGCTGACGCGTCGCCGGTTGGCGGCCAGGCCTCCGAATCGAGACCTGGCCGCTGATCTGCCGCACGCGATCGAAACGGCGAGGACCGGTCTCGAACGCGGTCATCCGCGCTCCGCCAGGACGTCGCTCCACCAGCGCTCGGCTACCTTCGGGTGCGAGCGCAGCCAGCCGATCAGCGTGTTCTCCCCGAAGGCCGCGTGCAGCGGGTTGTCGGCGTCCTGGCTGACGCCACGGGCCTCCGCCGCCAGCTCCGCCGGGAGCTCCAGGGGTTCCACCACCGCGTCGAGCCGCGGCCCGAGGAAGAACGGCACGGAGAACCGCTCCACCCCGGCGGGCGGGCTGATCACGCGGTGGTGCGTCGCCTTCAGGTACCCCTGGGTGGCAATCTCGAGCATCTCCCCGATGTTGAACACGAAGCTGCCCGGAACGGGCGTTGCGTCGACCCAGGTGCCGTCAGCCGCCCGCACCTGCAGGCCACCGACCTCGTCCTGCTGCAGCAACGCCAGGTAGCCGTAGTCCTTGTGCGCACCGACGCCCTGGTCCTGCTCCGCCGACGGCCGTCCCGGGTAGCGGACGATCTTCACGTGCGTGGACGCCTCCTCGTCGAACCACGCGTCGAAGTAGCCCTCGTCCTGCCCCAGCGCCGCGGCGAGCGCACGCAGCACCTCCCGGCTGACGCGCAGCGCCTCGGCCTGCCAGGCCAACGTCGTGTCCCGCAGGCCGGGAAGACCTTCCGGCCACTGGTTGGGACCGATCAGGCGTTGCCACGCGGGGCCACCGGGCGCGACGGGCGCCCGCTCCGGGCCGATGTCGATCTGTTCCCGCCAGTCGGGTGTGCCACCCGTGTACTCGTAACCGGTGCGCGTGTAGCCGCGGAACTGCGGCGAGTGGATGTTCTCGATCGCAAGCCGCTCTTCGACGGGCAGCGCGAAGAACTCCCGTGCAACGTCGAAGATCCCAGTGGTCAGCTCCTCCGGTACGCCGTGCCCCACCACATAGAAGAAGCCGACCTCGTGCGCCGCCCGCCGCAGCTCGGCGAGGAACGCGCTCCGGTCGGCGGCGGGATCGCGGAAGCGCGAGATGTCGATCAGCGGCAGAGCGGTGGCCGCCCCGGGTTCGTCGAGCGTCGTCACGTCCGGCAGCCTAAGACGGACAGGCAGGAGCGACCGGTGTTCCCACATCGCGGGCATCGGCCGGGCACGGCCCCGGTGCCGATCCGGTCGAAGCCGTCGTCGCCGCGCAGGGGTCGTGGGTGAAGCAGGGCTTCGACGCCGTGGCGCACGCGCTGTGCGACCGGATCGGGTTGCTGCGCGCGGCCCGGCCCGACTGACCCGTCAGCCGCCCAGCAGCCACCCCGCCAGCGACGTCGGCCGCAGCTCCGTCCGCTCCCCCGTGCCGACTCCGAACAGCGTGATCCGCACCCGCCGCCCCGACGTCCACACGATCCGGTCGCCGACCCCGCTCCACCCGGCCAGGCGGACCTCCTCGCCGGCCACCTCGGCCTGCCCGTGGTCGGTGCCGGCGAGCAGCCGACCGTCCGGAACAGACAGCACGCGCACGGCGGTGTTGTTCGACACCGCGACGCGCTTGCCGTCCGGCGACCACGCGAGTGAGGCCTCGATCTGCCCCACCGGGTGCACGGCCAGCGGTGGCGCGGCCTGTCCGGTCTCCGCCGACCAGAGCCGCACGACGTCTTTCGTGCCGTCCGCGACCGCCAGCCAGGCGCCGTCCGGGGACCACCCGAGGTCGTCGATCGAGTTCCAGCCGCGCTGGAAGCCCAGGTCCGTGCTGCTCGTGAACCGGCCGTCCGCGACGCCGTGGAACACCAGGCCCAGCTCCAGATCGGCGGAGACGAGCCGGCGACCGTCCGGCGACCAGCGCACCCGGCCGACGAACGACCGGTGCCCGGTGAACACGTCGGTCTCGCGCAGTTCGCCGTCCTGCAACCGCAGGAGCCGGACCGTCGGTTCCCAGCCGCCCACCGCGAGCGTGTTGGGCCCTCCCGGTGCCCACGCCACGACGCTGACGTGCGGGTTCAGCCCGGAGAACACCGCCTTGCCCACCAACGGCAGCTCCGCGTCGATGCGCCAGACCCGCACGACGCCGTCGCCGTCACCGGTGGCGATGCGGGTGCTGTCGGGCGACCAGGCGATGTCGTCGAGCAGTCCCTGGTGGCCGGACAGCGGCCGCACCACCCGCATGCTCGCGGCGTCCCACAAGCGCATCGCACCGGTGTAGCCGTCGCCGGTGGCGAGCCAGCGCCCGTCGGGTGACCAGCGGATCACGTCGGCGGGACCGTCCAGTTCGCCGACGACCTCGCTCCACGCCGCCCTCTCGACGTCCCAGGTGCGCAGCTCGCCCTCCACTGCCGTCGCGACGCGGCGGCCGTCCGGTGAGACCTGCGCGCCGGTCAGTGCCCGCGACGGGTAGGTGGCGTCGTCGACGGCAGTCCAGATCAGCGGTCCCACCAGCGCCAGCACGAACGCCGCGACACCCAGCCGGTGCGTGCGACGCAGCTGCGGCACGCGTTTGACGGAGTCGCGGATGTGCTGCTTCTGCAGCTCCTCCAGCCGCGCGGCCAGGCTCGCGCAGTCGTCGGCGAAGTCCGTCCCGTCGCGCAGCGCCACGGATTGCAGGTGCGGCAGGACGGCGATGCTCGCCGGCAGGTCGCCGGTGGCGGGCAGGCCGGCGCCACCGACGAGCACCGGCACGACCGGGATGCCCAGCGACAGTGCGGTCTCGACCTCCACCAGCACGTAGTCCTCGGTGCCCTCCCTGTCACGCAACAGTTCCGGCCACCGCGGCCCGATCACCACGAGCGCGAGGTCGCAGCGGCGCAGGACGTCGGTCAGGCGCGGCCGGAAGTCGTGGCCCAGCGGCAGGGACACGCGGTCGAGGAACACCCGGTGGCCACCGAAGTGGTCGGCCACCAGCCGATCGTAGAGGCCGGTGGCCTCCGGTT
>NZ_DASVFL010000161.1:0-21106 GCF_036380075.1 Lentzea sp.
ACTCGCCGAGCACGACGCTCAGGCCCGTCTCCTCGCCCACCCACGGCAGCACGAGCGACACCAGCAGCGCCAGCACCGCGATCGAGATCGTCAACGCCCCGGTGCCGGGGTCGACGCGCTTGGCCGCCTGCTGCTCCACCGCGTCGATCTCCTTGCGCAGGAACTCCTCGTCGCTCACTGCGCGGCACACCCGGACACGGCGGGCAGCGGCGCGGGAGCACCGAACGACGGCAGACCGAGGCCGACGCCTGCGGTCTTCGGCTTGATGCCCGCCTCCGAGCGGTCACCGGCCTTCGTGCGGCGCCACGTCAGCGGTTCACCGTCCGCGACGAGGTAGTGCGGGGCGCCGTACGTCACGACGGTCTCGACGACGTCGCCGGGACGCGGTGCGGTGGAACCGGGCGTGAAGTGCACCAGCCGGCCGTCGCGCGCACGGCCGCTCATGCGCTGCGTCTCGGCGTCGCGCTTGCCCTCACCGGTGGCCACGAGGACCTCGACGGTGTGGCCGACCTGCTCGACGTTCAGCTTGTGCGTCATCTCGTTCTGCAGCGCCACGAGCCGGTCGAACCGCTCCTGCACGACGGCCTTCGGCAGCTGGTCGGGCAGCTCCGCCGCGGGCGTGCCGGGGCGCTTCGAGTACTGGAACGTGAACGCGGAGGAGAACCGGGCCTGCCGCACGACGTCGAGCGTGCCCTGGAAGTCCTCCTCGGTCTCGCCGGGGAAGCCGACGATGATGTCGGTAGTGATCGCGGCGTCCGGCATGGCGGCGCGGACCTTCTCGATGATGCCGAGGTACTTCTCGGTGCGGTAGGAGCGGCGCATCGCCTTGAGCACCCGGTCCGAACCGGACTGCAGCGGCATGTGCAGGTTGTGCACGACGTTCGGCGTCTCGGCCATCGCGGCGATGACGTCGTCGGTGAAGTCCTTCGGATGCGGCGAGGTGAACCGCACGCGCTCCAGGCCGTCGATCTCCCCGCAGGCGCGCAGGAGCTTGCCGAACGCGAACCGGTCGCCGAACTCGACGCCGTAGGAGTTGACGTTCTGGCCCAGCAGCGTCACCTCCAGCACGCCCTCGTCCACCAGCGTCCGGACCTCGGCGAGCACGTCGCCGGGGCGGCGGTCCTTCTCCTTGCCGCGCAGGGACGGCACGATGCAGAACGTGCAGGTGTTGTTGCAGCCCACGGAGATCGACACCCAGCCCGAGTAGGCGGAGTCGCGGGCGGCCGGCAGCGACGACGGGAACGTCTCCAGCGCGTCGAGGATCTCGACCTGCGCCTCGGCGTTGTGGCGGGCGCGTTCGAGCAGCACCGGCAGCGAGCCGATGTTGTGCGTGCCGAACACGACGTCCACCCACGGGGCGCGCCGGACGATCTCGCCGCGGTCCTTCTGCGCGAGGCAGCCGCCGACGGCGATCTGCATGTCCGGGTTCTCGGTCTTGCGCGGCGCGAGGTGCCCGAGCGTGCCGTAGAGCTTGTTGTCGGCGTTCTCGCGGACGGCGCAGGTGTTGAAGACGACGACGTCGGCCTGCTCGTCCTCGGCGGCCCGCGCGTAGCCAGCGTCCTCCAGCAGACCGGCGAGCCGTTCGGAGTCGTGCACGTTCATCTGGCAACCGAACGTGCGGATCTGGTAACTGCGGGTCACTGCAACCAACCTTTCGTCGGGTGCAAGCGTAGAACGCCGCCGTGGCACGATGCGCAGGTGCTGGGACGAGTGCACGTCGCCGTGAGCCTGCTGACCGCCGCAACGGTCCTGACGGGCTGCGGCAGCACGCTCGAGAACGTCAAGATCACGATGGCCACGGGCAGCGAGGGCGGCGTCTACTACACCCTCGGCAACGGGCTCGCGGACATCTGGAGCGGGCGCCTGGGCATCGCCCGGCCGCAGGTCGTGGCCACCGCCGGGTCGAAGGACAACGTCGTGCGGCTCGTCAACGACCAGGCGCAGGTCGGCTTCTCGCAGGCCGACGCCGTCGAGGGCGTGGAGGGCTCGTCGAAGCTGCGGGCGCTCGCCCGGATGCACGACGACTACCTGCAGGTCATCGTGCGGGCCGACCTGCCCGTCACGAAGCTCGGCCAGCTGTCGGGCCTGCGGGTGTCGATCGGCGGGCGGGAGTCGGGCGTCGAGATCATCGCGCGCCGGCTGCTCGAGTCGGCGAACGTCACGCCGCAGGAGGTCAACCTCGGGCTGGACGACTCGGCGCAGGCCATGATCGAGGGCAGGCTCGACGCGTTCTTCTGGTCGGGCGGCCTGCCGACGGGCCGCATCACGCAGCTCACCAAGGAGCTGGGCGTGCGGATGCTCGACCTCGCGGACGTGCTCAAGCCGTTCCGCGAGCGGTACCCCGTCTACGGGTCGGCGACGCTGCCCGCGTCCACCTACGACCTCCAGAAGGACCCGGTCATCACCCTCGTGGTGCGCAACTTCCTGCTCGTCAACGAGAAGATGCCGGACGACGTGGCGGAGGCGCTCGCGCGCAAGCTGTTCGAGGGGCAGCCGGACCTGGTGAAGGTGCACTCGGCGGCGCGCACCATCGAGCAGCGGTCGGCGATCGAGACCTCGCCGGTGCCGCTGCACGACGGCGCGATGCGCTACTACCGGGACACCAAGGTCTGAGCCTCAGACGGCCGGCAGCTCGATCACGACCTTCAGGCCGCCGTCCTCCGGCGACTCGAGCCGGACCGCGCCGCCCACGCGTTCGACGACGAGCCGCACGATCGACAGCCCCAGCCCGGACCCCGGCACGTTCTGGTGCGCGGGGCTGCGCCAGAACCGGTCGGTCGCGCGCTCCAGCTCGTCGGCCTGCAACCCCGGCCCGTGGTCCGCGACCGACACCGTGACGACGCCGTCCGCCTTGCGCGCGTCGACCACGATCAGCGTCCCCTCCGGGGTGAACTTCAGCGCGTTGTCGAGCAGCGCGTCGAGGATCGTCTCGACGCCGCGCGGCGGGGCGAGCGCCATGCCGACGCGGTGCCCGTCCAGCACGAGGTGGACCTCCTTCGAGGCCGCCGCGGCCGCCCACGCCGACAGCCGCGCCGCCACGGACTTGTCGACGTCCACCGGCACCGGGTCGACCGAGCTCGACTCGGCGCGCGCCATGGCGAGCAGCTCGTCGAGGATGCGGTTGAGCCGGTCCGTCTCGCTCAGCGCCTCGACCTGGTGCACCTCCGCCTCGTCGTCGACGTGTCCCTCCAGGTTGGACAGCCGGAGTTTCAGGGCTGTCAACGGGTTGCGAAGCTGGTGTGACGCGTCCGCCACGAACGCCCGTTGGGCGGCAAGCACATCGCTCACGTTCGCGGCCATCTGGTCGAACGACCGGCTGAGCTGCCGCAGCTCCGGCGGCCCGCTCTCGGCGCCCACCGGCTTCACCGGACGGCCCGCGACGACGGCGGCGAGCAGCTTGCCCGTCGCGTCGTCGAGCGCCTGCACCGGCCGCAACGTCCAGCGCACCACCGGCAGCGCCAGCAGCACGGCGAGCGCCAGCACCAGCAGGCTCGCCGCGAGCAGCAGCCCCCACCAGGCCAGCACCTCGAAGCGGGTCTTCGACGTCGGCGAGAACGTGATCACCGCGCCGCGCACCTCACCGTCCACGAGGACCGGTTCGGCGAGCACCAGCCGCGTCTCGTCCCACGGCATGAACAGCGGCGGCACGACCGGCAACCGCCCGGCCAGAGCCTTGCTGACCAGGTCCTGCACGGCGCCGTCGCCGAGCGCGAGGTCGTTGCGCGACGCCACCAGCGGCACCGTCGGCGCGTCGCGGGCCACCACGGCCACGCCGATGTCGTAGAGCTGGTCGTAGCGCTCCAGCTCGGCCCGCAGCACGGTCGGCTGGTTGTCGATCAACGGCCGTTGCGCCAGGGACGCGAACCGGCTCGTGTCGGTGAGGCGGTCGAGGAACAGCTCCTGCTGCTCCGCGGCCGCCACGCCGCGCCCGAGCGGCAGGCCGAGACCCACCAGGACCAGCACGACGAGGGCCAGGACCACGCCCAGCAACCGGGATCTCACGAGCCGTCACCCCACCCGGTGGCGACGCGCCGGCAGAAGATCACCCAATGGAGATCACACCTGCCCCAGCCGGTACCCGACGCCGCGGACCGTCTCCAGCAACGACGGACGGCCGAGCTTCGTGCGCAGCGTGGCGACGTGGACGTCGAGCGTCCTGTTGGCGCCGGACCAGGTCCTGCCCCACACCTCGGCGAGGATCCGCTCCCGCGTGCACACCGCGCCGCCCGCCGCCATGACGAGTGCGAGCACCTGGAACTCCTTGCGCGACAGGGCGACCGATTCACCCGCCACGGTGACTTCGTGGCGACCCAGGTCGACCCGCACGTCACCGGTCTCGAACACCTCCGTGGACGCCGATCCCACCCCGACCGGGTCGGCGCCGCGGCGCCGCCGGACGGCGTGCACCCGCGCCACCAGCTCGCCCACGTCGTAGGGCTTGACCAGGTAGTCGTCGGCCCCGGCGTGCAGGCCGAGGATCCGGTCGTCGATCTCCCCCCGCGCGGACACCACGATGATCGCCACGTCCGAGGCGGCCCTGATGGCGCGGCACAGCGTCACACCGTCCATGTCGGGCAGTCCCAGGTCGAGCAGCACCACGTCGACGCCCGCGAGGCGGTCGAGGGTGCCGCGGCCGGTGGCCTGCCGGTCGACGTGGAAACCCCGTCTGGTCAGGGCGGGGACCAGGGCCTCGGCGACCCTGTCGTCGTCCTCGACGAGCAGCACGCGCACTTTCGCTACCTCCCGGGCAACCGATGTCTGCCTGTGACAGAGTTGAGACCCTAAGTCTTGCTCAATGTCCTGGACTGGTGTGGTGGCGGACACCTAGGTTTCCGCCAACGCCGACGACCCCTGATGGAGGACTGGATGACTGCCGCCTCTGCCCCGCCGATGATCCGTGTGGCGGGCGTGGACAAGTTCTTCGGCCCGTTGCACGTGCTCAAGAACGTGCAGCTGGAGGTGCCGAAGGGGCAGGTCGTCGTCGTGCTGGGGCCGTCGGGTTCCGGTAAGTCGACGCTGTGCCGGACGATCAACCGCCTCGAGCCGATCGACTCCGGAGTGATCGAGGTCGACGGGCAGCCGCTTCCGGCTGAGGGCAAGGAACTGGCACGCCTGCGCGCCGATGTCGGCATGGTGTTCCAGTCCTTCAACCTCTTCGCGCACAAGACCATCGTCGAGAACGTGATGCTCGCTCCGACGAAGGTGCGCAAGACGCCGGCCGCCGAGGCCCGCAAGACCGCGATGGAACTGCTGGAGCGCGTGGGGATCGCCAACCAGGCGGACAAGTTCCCCGCGCAGCTCTCGGGTGGGCAGCAGCAGCGCGCGGCGATCGCCCGCGCGCTCGCGATGAAGCCCAAGGTGATGTTGTTCGACGAGCCCACCTCCGCGCTGGACCCGGAGATGGTCCAGGAGGTCCTGGACGTCATGACCGGCCTCGCGAAGGACGGCATGACGATGCTCGTCGTCACGCACGAGATGGGCTTCGCCCGCAAGGCCGCGGACCGGGTGATCTTCATGTCCGACGGCGAGGTCGTCGAGGACTCCACCCCGGAAGAGTTCTTCTCGGCCCCGAAGTCCAACCGCGCGAAGGACTTCCTTGGCAAGATCCTGACTCACTAGTAGTCAGCCCACTTACGGAACGAATGGCAGGAGAAGGACGATGAGGGTTCGCACCCTTGCGGCGGTGCTGCTGACGGGCGCACTGGCCCTGACCGCGTGTGGCAAGGAGGGCAGCCCGACCGACACGGCGGCGCCCGCCGGTCTGTTCGAGGTCGCCAAGGACGTCAAGGTCGACGGCTCGCCCACCTTCGAGAAGGCGAAGGCGCGCGGCTCGCTCGTCGTCGGCGTCAAGGAGGACCAGCCGGGTCTCGGTTACAAGGACCCGACGACGAACAAGTACAGCGGTTTCGACATCGACATCGCGCGCCTGATGTCCGCGAAGCTGGGTCTCGACCCCGAGAAGATCCAGTTCAAGACGATCCAGTCCGCCGCGCGCGAGCAGGCGCTGATCAACGGTGACGTCGACTACTACGTCGGCACCTACACGATCAACGCGGGCCGCAAGGAGAAGGTCGGCTTCGCCGGCCCGTACTTCGTCGCGGGCCAGGACCTGCTGGTGAAGAAGGACAACACCGACATCACCGGCAAGGACGCGCTCAAGGGCAAGAAGGTCTGCTCGGCGACCGGTTCCACCCCGGTCAAGCGCATCCGCGACGAGAAGCTGACCGAGGACGCCAACATCCTCGAGTTCCAGGGCTACTCGCAGTGCGTCACCAAGCTGCTCGACGGTGAGGTCGACGCCGTCACCACCGACGACGCGATCCTCAAGGGCTACGCCGCCGCCGAGGAGGGCAAGCTGAA
This sequence comes from Lentzea sp., assembly GCF_036380075.1. NCBI lineage: Bacteria > Bacillati > Actinomycetota > Actinomycetes > Pseudonocardiales > Pseudonocardiaceae > Lentzea > Lentzea sp. Next base: position 6,361 of record NZ_DASVFL010000161.1, read on the forward strand.
GGTCGTCGGCAAGACGTTCTCCAGCGAGCCGTACGGCATCGGTGTGCCCAAGGAGGACACCGCGCTGCGCGCGAAGTTCAACGACATCCTGCAGGCCTCGCTCGACGACGGCACCTGGCAGAAGATCTACGACGGCACCCTGGGCAAGTCGGGTTCGTCCGCGGAGAAGCCGAAGATCGACCGGTACTGACGGTCTCCTAGTGGCCGGTGGATCCCCCGCGGGTCCACCGGCCGTTCCTTTGAAGGCGGACGGACGGCAAGGAAACCGATGAGCGTCCTCACCAACAACCTAGATCTGTTCCTGCGCGCATTCGGACAGACGCTGCAGCTCTTCGCGATCTCCGGTGTGCTCTCGCTGCTGCTGGGCACGCTGCTCGCGGCCCTGCGGGTCAGCCCGGTCCCGGTGTTCCGTGCCATCGGCACGGCGTACGTGACGGTGCTGCGCAACACCCCGCTGACGCTGGTCTTCGTGTTCTTCCTCTTCGCGTACCCCCTGCTGGAGATCGTGAAGATCGAGCCCTACACCGCGGCCGTGGTCGCGTTGTCGCTCTACACCGCGGCTTTCGTCTGCGAGGTCGTGCGGTCCGGCATCAACACGGTGCCCGTCGGCCAGGCCGAGGCGTCCCGCGCGCTCGGCCTCACGTTCACGCAGATGCTGGGCAACGTCGTGCTGCCGCAGGCGCTGCGCTCTGTCGTGCCGCCGATGACGAGCACGATGATCGCGTTGCTGAAGAACACGACGGTCGCCTCGGGTTTCGCCGTCTTCCAGGCGGGCACGATCCGCGACTCGCTGTCGGAGCAGGGTGAGAACGTCCTGCTCGGACTGCTGTGGGTCGCGATCGGGTTCGTCATCCTGGTCATGCCGCTGACGTACGTCCAGCAGGTCTTCGAGAAGCGGTGGAGCGTGGCCCGATGAGCATGGTGCTGTTCGACGTCCCCGGCCCGAAGGCCCGCGCGCGTCACAAGGTCATGGCGGTCATCGGTGTCGCGGCCGTGCTCGCGGCGATCGTGTACGTGATCATGCGGTTCGTCGCCACGGACCAGTTCTCGTCCCGCAGGCTCGACTGGTTCAACTACAAGCAGATCCAGCTGTCCCTCCTGGACGCCATCGGCAACACGCTCAGCGCGTTCGCCGTCGGCGCCGTGCTGGCGCTGGTGTTCGGCGCGGTCTTCGCCGCCGCCCGCCTGTCCGACCACGCGTGGGTGCGCGGTCCCGCGGCGGTCGTCGTCGAGATCTTCCGCGCGATCCCGCTCGTGGTCATGATGTTCTTCTTCTACTACGGCCTTCCCGTGGCCGGGGTGAAGCTGAGCGCGTTCACGGCGGTCGTGATCAGCCTGATGCTGTACAACGGCTCGGTGCTCGCGGAGATCTTCCGCGCCGGCATCAACTCGCTGCCGAAGGGCCAGAGCGAGGCCGCGTACGCGCTGGGCATGCGCAAGACCCAGGTGATGACGCTCGTGCTGCTGCCGCAGGCGTTGCGGGCGATGCTGCCGACCATCATCAGCCAGCTCGTGGTGCTGCTGAAGGACACCGCGCTCGGCTTCCTCATCACGTTCGAGGAGCTGCTGCGGTGGGGCACGCGCATCGGTGGCGACGCGGTGAACTTCGGCCGGCCGATGATCTCGGTGATGATCGTGGTCGCGCTGATCTACATCGGACTGTGCCTGCTGCTGACGTGGCTCGCGAACTACCTCGAGAAGCGCAACCGCCGCAACAAGAAGGTCATCCACACCGACGACGACAAGGCGAACCAGATCCAGATCGCCGAGTCGTCGGCGGTCATGGGTTCGGGCAGCGCCGTCTGACGTCAGCCGCTGCCGAACGGGGCGTGTCCACTTCGGACACGCCCCGTTCGCGTTTCACGAGTAGACGTTCCAGTCGACGACGCCGGTCCAGCCGGGTTCGGCGCCGACGACCGCGAGGGAGAACGCCGTGCCCGCGCGGAAGTTCGAGCCGATGCGCCGGCGCGACCGGTCGCCCGCGGGGAACAGGACCGGGCTGCCCGCCACCCGGTGGTCGCCGTCGCGCAGCCACCGGATCTCCAGGTCCACGGGGCTGGACGTGACCCGCAGGTAGACGTCCGAGCCGTCGGCGGTGATCGTCCTGACGCCGAGCAGGTCCTCCGATGCGGTGCGCATGCCGCCGAAGCTAGCGGCGCGGGCGGAACCGGGTCGTCGCACGAACAGTGGATCTCCCGTCAACTTTCGCGGTACGCTCCGACCGGGGGAACTGCCGCGGTGACGTCACCTGGATGAGGGGCGTTGTGACGCGTGTGCTCGTAGTCGACGACCAGCCGCTGTTCCGCGCGGGCCTGGTCGCGTTGCTGGACGCTGCACCCGAGCTGACCGTCGTCGGCGAGGCCGCGGACTCCCGCACCGCCGCGGTGATCGCCGAGTCCGCGCGGCCCGACGTGGTCGTGGCCGACATCCGCCTGCCGGGCCTGACCGCGGTGAAACGCGCCGCGGCACCGGCCCGGTTGCTGATCCTGACGACGTTCGACCTGGACGAGTACGTGCACGAGGCGCTGCGGCTGGGTGCCGCGGGGTTCGTGCTCAAGGAGGCCGAACCGGCCAGGCTGATCGCCGCGATCACCGCCGTCGCATCCGGCGAGATGCAGTTCGGCCCCACCGTCATGCGCCGGCTCGTCGCCGCGTACCTGAGGGGCGACACGGCGGTCTCGCTGTGGGGCCCGGTGGGCCTGGAGGAGCTGACCGGCCGCGAACGCGAGGTGCTGCGGCTCGTGGGCACCGGGCTGACGAACGCCGCCATCGCGGCGAAGCTGACCGTCACCGAGGGCACGGTGAAGACGCACCTCAACCGCGTGATGACGAAGCTGCGGCTGACCAGCCGGGCGCAGGCCGTGGTGATGGCCTACGAGTCCGGTCTGGTCATCCCGCAGCTCGGTGCTAGGACCGCCTGAACAGCTTGTTGCCCAGCCAGACGATCGGGTCGTACTTGCGGTCGGCGACGCGCTCCTTCATCGGGATGAGCGCGTTGTCGGTGATGTGGATGTGCTCGGGGCAGACCTCGCTGCAGCACTTGGTGATGTTGCAGAGCCCGAGCCCGTGCTGCTCCTGGGCCTGGTCGACGCGGTCCGCGGTGTCGAGCGGGTGCATCTCCAGCTCGGCGACCCGCATGAGGAACCGGGGCCCGGAGAACGCCTCCTTGTTCTCCTCGTGGTCACGCACCACGTGGCAGGTGTTCTGGCACAGGAAGCACTCGATGCACTTGCGGAACTCCTGCGAGCGCTCGACGTCGACCTGCTGCATCCGGTACTCGCCGGGCGCCAGGTCCTTAGGCGGCGCGAACGACGGCACCTCGCGCGCCTTGGTGTAGTTGAAGGACACGTCGGTGACGAGGTCGCGGATGATCGGGAACGTCCGCATCGGCGTGACCGTGATCGTCTCCGACTCCTCGAAGACCGACATGCGGGTCATGCACAGCAGGCGCGGGCGTCCGTTGATCTCCGCCGAGCAGGAGCCGCACTTGCCGGCCTTGCAGTTCCACCGCACGGCGAGGTCCGGTGCCTGGGTGGCCTGCAGGCGGTGGATGATGTCGAGGACGACCTCGCCCTCGTTGACCTCGACGGTGAAGTCGACCAGCGCGCCGCTCGAGTCGTCACCGCGCCACACCCGGAACTTCCCCTGGTAGCTCATGACAGCTCCTCGACGGTGAGGTACTTCTCCAGCTCGCTGCGGTCGAACAGGTCCAGCAGGTCGTGGCGGATCGGGATCTGCGGTTTCTCCGCGACCTCCGCCCCGTCGCCCGAGGCGGTGCAGACCAGCAGCTTGCGGCGCCACTCGGCGTCCATCGACGGGTGGTCGTCGCGGGTGTGGCCGCCGCGCGACTCGGTGCGCAGCAACGCGGCCTTCGCCACGCACTCCGACACGAGCAGCATGTTGCGCAGGTCCAGGGCGAGGTGCCAGCCGGGGTTGAACTGCTGGTGGCCCTCGACGGTGAGCGACCGCGCCCGTTCCTTGAGCTTCTCCAGGCGCTGCAACGCCTCCTCCATCTCGCCCTCGCGGCGGATGATGCCGACGAGGTCGTTCATGGACTGCTGGAGCTCCATGTGCAGGGTGTACGGGTTCTCGCCGCCCTCCTGCTGGAACGGCCTGAGCGCCGTCGCCCGCGCCTCGGTGACGACGTCCTCGGCGATCGCGGGACGGCCGGTCAGCCCGCGCACGTACTCCGCGGCTCCCGCACCCGCGCGCTTGCCGAAGACCAGCAGGTCCGACAACGAGTTGCCGCCCAGGCGGTTCGAGCCGTGCATGCCGCCGGAGACCTCACCGGCGGCGAAGAGCCCTGCCACCGACGAGGATCCGGTGTCCGGGTCGACCTCGACGCCGCCCATCACGTAGTGGCAGGTCGGGCCGACCTCCATCGGCTGCGCGGTGATGTCGACGTCGGCCAGTTCCTTGAACTGGTGGTGCATCGACGGCAGCCGGCGCCGGATCTCCTCGGCGGGCAGCCGGGTCGACACGTCGAGGAAGACGCCGCCGTGCGGTGACCCGCGCCCCTCCTTCACCTCGGAGTTGATGGCGCGCGCGACCTCGTCGCGGGGCAGCAGCTCCGGTGGGCGCCGGTTGTTCGCCTGGTCGGTGTACCAGCGGTCGGCTTCCTCCTCGTTGTCCGCGTACTTGTCCTTGAACACCTCGGGGATGTAGTCGAACATGAACCGCTTGCCGTCGGAGTTGCGCAGCACACCGCCGTCGCCGCGCACGGACTCGGTGACGAGGATGCCCTTCACCGACGGCGGCCAGACCATGCCGGTGGGGTGGAACTGGATGAACTCCATGTTGATCAGCGAGGCGCCCGCGCGCAGGGCCAGCGCGTGGCCGTCGCCGGTGTACTCCCAGGAGTTCGAGGTGACCTTGAACGACTTGCCGATGCCGCCGGTCGCGAGGATCACCGCCGGCGCCTCGAACAGCACGAACCGGCCGGACTCGCGCCAGTAGCCGAACGCGCCGGCGATCCTGTCTCCGTCCTTCACGAGGTCGGTGACGGTGAACTCCTGGAACACCCGCAGGCGTTCCTCGTAGTCGCCGAACTCCTGGAAGTCCTCCTGCTGCAACGACACGATCTTCTGCTGCAACGTGCGGATCAGTTCGAGGCCGGTGCGGTCGCCGACGTGCGCGAGGCGCGGGTACTCGTGGCCGCCGAAGTTGCGCTGCGAGATCCGGCCGTCCTTCGTGCGGTCGAACAGCGCGCCGTAGGTCTCCAGCTCCCAGACCCGTTGCGGCGCCTCCTGGGCGTGCAGCTCGGCCATCCGCCAGTTGTTGAGGAACTTGCCGCCGCGCATGGTGTCGCGGAAGTGCACCTGCCAGCTGTCGGACGAGTTCACGTTGCCCATGGCGGCGGCGATGCCGCCCTCGGCCATGACGGTGTGGGCCTTGCCGAACAACGACTTGCAGAGAACGGCGGTGCGCAGGCCGTGCTCACGGGCCTCGATCGCGGCACGCAGACCGGCACCGCCCGCGCCGATCACGAGCACGTCGAACGAATGCCTTTCCAGCTCGGGCAAAACCACTCCTTAGTTGATGAAGCGGAGGTCGGAGATCGTTCCCGAGGCGACCAGCGCGACGTACAGGTCCGTGAGGCAGACGAAGATCAGCGAAGCCCAGGCGAGCTGCATGTGCCGGTTGTTGAGCTTCGAGACCTGCGTCCACATCCAGTAGCGGACCGGGTGCTTGGAGAAGTGCTTGAGGCGGCCGCCCGCGATGTGGCGGCACGAGTGGCACGACAGCGTGTAGGCGCCCAGCAGGCTCACGTTGACCAGCAGCACGAGGTTGCCGAGGCCGAGGCCGGTGCTGAACGCGGAGATCGCGTCGTAGATGTTGACCAGCAACAGGATCGAGGCCGCGTAGAAGAAGTAGCGGTGCAGGTTCTGCGCGATGAGCGGGAACCGCGTCTCCCCCGTGTACTTGCTGTGCGGCTCGGCCACGGCGCACGCGGGCGGCGACTGCCAGGCAGCGCGGTAGTAGGCCTTGCGGTAGTAGTAGCAGGTGATCCGGAACCCGAGCAGGAACGGGATGATGATCACCGGCGGCGTCAGGAAGCCGGGCAGCGCCGGGAACCACTGGCCGAAGTGGGACGCCGCGGGGACGCACTCCTCGGTGAGGCACGGCGAGTACATCGGTGTGAGGTAGTGGTACTGGTCGACCCAGTAGTAGTCCCCCTGGAACGTGCGGAACGCCGCGTAGATCGAGATGAGCAGCAGGCCGACGAACGTCGTCAGCGGCGGCAACCACCACCGGTCCGTGCGCAGTGTCCTGGCGGCGATCTGTGCCCTCGCCATCGGTCACCTTTCTGGGGGTCCACGTCGTTGTGGAGAACGCTCCCGAGACGAACGACCACGGCCCCCGCGTCAGGCGGGGGCCGTGTGATCAGCTCGGATCAGGTCCGGTTGCGGTAGCCACCGAGTCCTTCGTCGTCCGCGTCCTTCCACAGCGACTCGTCATAGGGCGTGTCGGGCACGACCACGACCTCGCGTTCCAGCCGGGGCGCTTCCCGCTGCCTCGGGGTGCTCAGGTCGACGAGTTCGGTGGCGTCGATGTCCATGCGCTCTACGTCGTTGGCCAGGCGCTGGACTGCCGCCACGTCGCCGTACCGGGCGCGCAGGTTGCTGACGGCATGCCGCATCTGACCGATGACCCGGCGCAGCTCGACGATCTCCGTGGAGTTCATGGGACACCTCCGTTCCAAGGTCGTGCCCCGCACTCTGCCCAATCTCAAGCCATGTGACAAGGACCACACGCCAAGATTCGACACTGGATTCCTCCCAGCTACTGAATCGTTTTTGTGTCTACGACCAGCCATGACTTACTGTGTGTGGCGTCACGCCCGTCCGTGGGACGCCACCGTTGTCGTCTCGTGAGGGCCCCACCACGGCCCGTGATGACCCGGAGACCCCCATGACCGAACTGCATCCCGTTCTGACAGAGGTCACACGCAGGATCGCCGCGCGCAGCGCGGACTCCCGCCGCGTGTACCTCGAACGTGTGGCCGCGGCCGCGCAGGACGGCACGTCCCGGTCCGGCTTCGCGTGCAGCAACCTGGCGCACGGCTTCGCCGGGATCACCGGCGGCGACAAGGCGGCGCTGCGGGCGCTGCGCAAGTCCAACGTCGCGATCGTGTCGTCCTACAACGACATGCTGTCGGCCCACCAGCCGCTGCAGGAGTACCCGGCCTGGATCAAGGACGCCGTGCGCGCCGTCGGCGGCGTGTCCCAGTTCGCGGGCGGCGTGCCCGCGATGTGCGACGGCATCACCCAGGGCCGCGACGGCATGGAGCTGTCGCTGTTCAGCCGCGACGTCATCGCGATGTCGACGGGCGTGGCGCTGTCGCACGAGATGTTCGACGCCGCCGTGCTGCTCGGCGTGTGCGACAAGATCGTGCCGGGCCTGCTGATCGGCGCGCTGTCGTTCGGCCACCTGCCGTCGATCCTGGTGCCCGCGGGACCGATGTCGTCGGGCCTGTCGAACAAGGAGAAGGCCCGCGTCCGCCAGCTGTACGCGGAGGGCAAGGCGTCGCGCGACGACCTGCTGGAGGCCGAGGCCGCCTCGTACCACTCCCCCGGCACCTGCACGTTCTACGGCACCGCGAACTCGAACCAGATGGTCGTCGAGGTCATGGGCCTGCACCTGCCGGGCGCCTCGTTCGTGCCGCCGGGCACCGGCCTGCGCCGCGCCCTCACCGAGCACGCCGGCCGCCGCGCCGTCGAGATGGCCAAGGGCGAGGGCTACACGCCGATCGCGCACATCGTCGACGAGAAGGCCGTCGTCAACGGCGTCGTCGCGCTGCTCGCGACCGGTGGTTCCACGAACCACACGATGCACCTGGTGGCCATCGCCGCCGCCGCGGGCATCGAGCTGAGCTGGGACGACTTCTCCGACCTGTCGTCCGTCGTGCCGCTGATCGCGCGGGTCTACCCGAACGGCAGCGCGGACATCAACCACTTCCAGGCCGCGGGCGGCGTGCAGTTCGTCGTCGGCACGCTGCTCGACTCCGGCCTGCTGCACGCCGACGTGAACACCGTCGTCGGCCACGGCCTGGACCGCTACCGCCAGGAGCCGATGCTGGCCGACGGCGAGCTGATCTGGGTCGACGGTCCCGGCCGATCGCTGGACACCGACGTCCTGCGCCCGGCCACCGACCCGTTCGCCTCCGACGGCGGTCTGCGGATGCTCTCGGGCAACCTCGGCCGGTCGGTCATCAAGGTGTCGGCGGTGGCGCACGAGAACCACGTCGTCGAGGCACCGGCCCGCGTCTTCACCACGCAGGAGGCGTTCCAGCAGGCCTTCCAGGCCGGCGAGCTCGACCGCGACGTGGTCGTCGTCGTCCGCCAGCAGGGCCCGCAGGCCAACGGCATGCCGGAGCTGCACAAGCTGACGCCGCCGCTGGGCGTGCTGATGGACCGCGGCTTCAAGGTCGCGCTGGTGACCGACGGCCGCATGTCCGGTGCCTCGGGCAAGATCCCGGCCGCCATCCAGCTCACCCCGGAGGCCGCCGTGGGCGGTCCCCTCGGCCGGGTCCGCGACGGTGACGTCGTCCGGCTCGACGCGACCGCCGGGACGCTGGAGGTCCGGGTGACGGCGGAGGAGCTGGCGTCCCGTCCGCTGGTCGACTTCCCGCCGGCGGGCCACGAGTGGGCGGGCACGGGCCGGGAGCTCTTCGCCGCCCTGCGCCGCACCGTCGGACCCGCCGACCGCGGCGCCACGGTGTTCGGCCCCATCACCGCCGACCACTTCGCCCCGGTCACGCACCACTGACCGCCCGACCAGGCAATATATTGGTCGGCGGCATGGCTGAGCTGCTCGTACCGCGACGACGTCGTCGGCCGACGAAGTCTTCGCGGTGCGGGACGCCGTCGTCAGCTGCGGCGTGAGCGATATGCGATATATCGGTTTTCGATCTTCCAGATGGGCAAGGAGTGCTTCTCGTGACCAACGGTGACAACGTCCGGGTGACCACCGGGGCGGACCTGCTCGCGCTGTCCCCCGTCATCCCCGTCGTCGTGGTCGACGACGCCGACCACGCGGTGCCGCTCGCGCGGGCATTGCTGCGCGGGGGCGTCCGCGTCATCGAGCTCACGCTGCGCACCCCGGCCGCGCTCGCCGCGATCGAGAACGTCGCCCGCGAGGTGCCGGAGATCGTGATCGGCGCCGGCACCGTCACGGCGCCGGAGCACGCCGAGCAGGCCGCGAAGGCCGGGGCGGCGTTCCTCGTCACGCCCGGTACGACCGACCGGGTCCTCGACGCCGCCGACGCGACCGGCCTGCCGTACCTGCCGGGCGCGGCGACGGTGTCCGAGGTGCTGCGGCTGGCCGAGCGCGGCCTGGACGCGCTCAAGTTCTTCCCTGCCGAGGCCGCGGGCGGCGTCGACTACCTGAAGTCGATCGGCGGGCCGGTGCCGCACGTGCGGTTCTGCCCGACCGGCGGCATCACCCCGCAGACCGCGCCGAACTACCTCGCGCTGGCGAACGTCGGGTGCGTCGGCGGGTCGTGGCTCGCCCCCAAGGACGCCCTCCGGGCCGGCGACTGGGACCGGATCGAGACGCTCGCCCGTGAGGCCTCGCAGCTCGGCTAGTTCCCGCTAGGACCACAGCGCGGCGACGAGCTCGGCACGGCCGTTGATGCCGAGCTTGCGGTAGGCGCTCGACAGGTGCAGCTCCACCGTGCGGCGGGTCAGGTGCAGGGCCTCGGCGATCTGCCGGTTCGTGAGCCCCTGCACCGCCATCCGCGCGACCCTGTTCTCCTGCTTGGTGAGGCCCTGCACCTGGTCGTCCCCGCCGTCGACCTCGTCGCCCGCGAGCTTGGCCAGCGGGTGCGCGCGCAGGTGCCGGGCCAGTTCGAACGCCTGCCGCAGGTGCGTGGCGGCCGCGTCGGTACGGCCCTTGCGGCGCAGGTGGTGGCCGAGCCAGTACACCGACTGCGCGTGCAGCAGCCGGTGCGGCGACGAGGCCAGGAGGTGTTCGGCCTCGGCGAGGACGTCGACGTCGTCGGTGCTGATGCCGACGCTCATCAGGGCGGTCCCGACGACCCGGGCCGACCCCCACCGCTTGGCGAGGTCGAGCTCCTCGTGAGCGAGCCGGGCGGCGTCGTCGCGGTTGCCCTGTGCCAGGTACGCGCGCACGGCGTGGTGGCGCCACGGGACCAGCGCCGGGTTGGGCATCTCGCGCGCCGCGAGCCGCCGTCCCGCCTCCAGCAGGTCCTCCAGCGCGCCCTCCGAGTGGCAGGAGGCGAGCTTGAGGCGGCCGCGGGCGTAGACGACGTTGATGTGCTGCAGCAGGTCGCCGTCCTCGGCGACGAGCGGGGCGGCCTCGTCGAACTGCCCGAGCTCGACGCACACCTCGGCGAGCTCGGCGGTGGCGAGCAGCACCGCCGGGCAGTCCCCGCCGCCGGTCTTCACCGGGGACGACAGGAACGTGTAGGCGCGGGCGAGGTCGCCGACGGCGTGGAACTCGGCGCCGCGGGCGATCATGCTCAGCATCCCGCGCCGCAGGTGCGGGTCGTGCGAGACGCTCGCGCTGCTCAGCGAAAGCCAGTACCTGCTGCTGTGCTGCGGGTCTTCGGTGAGCACGGGCAGCAGCAACGTGAACAGGTACGGCTCGGCGAGCAGGTCGACGTGCTCGCCGTCCAGCGCCTCCAGCGCGCGTTCGACGGCTTCGGCGGACGAGTCGCCGCAGCGGGCGGCGCCGGCCGCGAGCAACGCCGCCCGCACCCGTTGCAGCTCCGGGTCCTTCGGCACGTCGCGGATGAGGTCGTCGTAGTACTTGCCCGCGCAGTTGGCCATCTGCGTGTCGCGGTTCGCGGCGACGAGGTAGGTGGTGCAGACGATGTTCCAGACCAGGTCGCGGTCCTCGGGCAGCAGCCGGGCGATCACCAGGATCGCGATGGACGCGGCGAAGTAGGCGTCGGAGCCGGTGCACATCCGCTGGATCAACGACAACGCCACGGTCGCCGCGAGGTGCGGGTCCTCGCACCGGGCCAGCGCGTCGCGGACGCGGTCACGGCCCTGCGAGCGGTCGGCGAGGTGCTCGACGTGGCCGAGCTCGACCTCGATCGAGAGGCGGTCCTCTTCGGACAGGTGCTCGTCGAGCGCGCGTTCCAGGTGTTCGACGCCACCGGCCTCGCGCAGGAGGCCGACGGCCCACGGCAGGCGGACGGACCTGGCCTTGAGGACGTGGCCGGCGACGTGGTGGGCGGGAGCGTCCACGTCGAACAGCAGCCGGGCCGCGCGGGCGTGGGCGGCGGAGCGGACCGCGACCGGCATGTCGGCGAGGATGCTGTTGCGCACGAACGGGTGCCGGAACGTCAGCGGGTCGGTGTCGGCGAGCACGCCGAGGCGGACGAGCGCGTCGACGGCGGGCAGCGCGTCGAACCCGGTGAGGGACGACAGCAGCTCCAGACCCGCGTCACCGTCCAGCACGGCGGCGGACCGCGCGACCTCGGCGGCGCCGGTGTGGTCGCGCAGCCGCATGCCGATCATCTCGCCGACGGCGGCCGATCCCTCGCCCTCCTCGCGCAGCAGCGCGTGCAGCAGGTAGGGGTTGCCTCCGGTCAGGTCGTGGCAGCGCTGGGGGTCGCGGTCGGTCAGCCGCGCGACGGCGTCGACGCCGAGCCCGTCGAGGTCGACGCGTACCGGGTGGGCGCCGGTGATCTCGGGCAGCGTCACCTCGTCCGTCGCGAGGTACCCCGGCGACGCGCCGAGCGCGATGACGACGGGCAGGTTCCGCAACCGTGGACGCAGGTAGGCGAGGGCGCGCTTGGAGAACGTGTCGGCGACCTGCACGTCGTCGACGACCATCAGGGTCGGGGTTCTGCGCGCGGAGTCCGCGGCGCGCGTGTAGAGCTGTTCGAGGTCGTGCTGGTCGGCCAGGCACGGCGCGAGCTGACGCACCACCGCGCCGGGCAGGTGGCTTTCCAGCCGTGCGCTCTTGGCCAGCCGGACGGCGAAGCCGCGTTCGCGCGCGTCGGCGGCGAACGCGTCGAGCAGTGCCGTCTTGCCGATGCCGAACTCACCGGTCACGACGACGCACGAGCCGATGCCCTGGAGTGCGTCGTCCAGCAAGCGTCGGAGAGCCGAGAGCTCCGCGTCCCGGCCGAGCAGTGGAGATGTCACCTCTGTCCACTCCTGCCTTCGGTACCGAGAGGACCGCAGGTCGAAGGTTCCGGTCTTCCTTCGGTGCCGACCGTAGAGACCCGCGCTTCGTGGTCGGGCAAACTTACCCACAGGTAACGGTGATCGGAACCGCGAGCTGGTCGCGGTGGTGAGCGGGTGCGAGCGATGATCTTCGCCGGGCTGGTGCGCGGGTGGTTCCGCCTCGCCTGCCTGCTCGCACGCCTCCGTCCGGCCTCAGATGTCCCCGAACAGCGGGAACGGTTCGGCGCGAGCGGGTTCCGCGCGCGTGAGGGTGCTGATCTCCGCCGGGTTGTCGGCGTGCGAGGACAGCGACTCCACAACGGACAGCACCGCGGCCACGGCCACGACGACACCGGCCGCCACGACCAGGATGTCGCGCGTGAGCCGGCACGGCGGGCGAACGCCGTCGCGCAGCGCCGGGCGCAGCACGGGAGCGAAGGCGCCGAAGTCGGCCGCGTCGCCCTGACAGCCCTCGCACCCGGCTAGGTGCCGGGAGAACCGCACGTGCTGGTCGGGGTCGAGCACCCCGAGCACGTAGGCCGCGACATCACCGCACGGACCTCCGTCGTCCGCGCGGTTCTCGTCGTCGGGGTGTGGTTCGCGGATCGCCATCCCGCTAGCTCCTGTCCTGCAGCGCCCGGCGGATCGTGTGCATCGCCTTGTACAGCCGGGACTTGACGGTTCCTTCCGGTACTCCGAGGACGAGCGCGGCCTCCCTGACAGTCCGGCCCATGACACAGGTTTCATAAATAGCCGACCGATGCTCATCACTCAATTGGCGCACCACGTCGGTGATGACCATTACGGAAAGTGTTTCCTCGGTGCCGTCCGGAGATTCGGCGATGTCCGGTCGGAGCAATTCGACTTCCTGCGGGCGGGCCTGCCGGCTGCGCCATCCGTCGATCACGATGCGACGGGCGACGGTGCCGAGCCAGCCGCGCAACATCCCCGGTTCCCGAACCAGGTTCGCGGAGTTCTGCCACGCCCTGATCAACGTCTCCTGAACGACGTCTTCCGTCCACTGGCGGTCGTAGTTGGTCAGGCTCAGGACCTGCGAGAACAACGCGCGCTGGAACTGCCCGTAGAGCAGCGTGAGCAATTCATCGTCCTGACGGGCCTGTGCGACACTGCCCTGGTCAACCATGAAGCTCGCGACCTCCCCGGATTTCGGCGACGTGTTCGCTTCGGGCGGCAGACCTAGCGACTCGGTGGCCGAGTGTGGAATCACCGGGAGACTACCCCGCGAACGCGAAAAGTTCTCGGGTACGTAAATCGACCTCCAATGGTTCGCGCATTCTTACGTGACTCATGTCACAGTGTCGCCTGAGCTGCTTCCGTGAACCCCGACCCCACCTGCGCGTATCACCTTCGAAGGCAGCTCGATCGCGGGAGGGAACGAGCACTATGCGTCACCGGTTGGGCACGTTCGGACAGCACCTGGCGCTGCTGGTCACGTTTTCTGTCGTTTTTCTGGGGGCTTTCTCCGGGGTGGTCCCCGCGAATGCGCAGTCGTCCGACGTGCCGCCGCCGGACCGTTCTTTCCTGGTCTCGCTGCGCCAGGCGAACTCGTGGATCGTCCCGGTCAGCAAAGAGGTTCCGTCCCGCACGACGAATGCGGCGATCAGCGCCGCGGGGCGCGACATCTTCGAGGCTCACTCACGACTCGACGTCGATCTGCTCAAATTCTCCGGTGATCTCGGCGTGGTGCTGCCGAATGACGTGAGCGGTGAACACCAGTCACTCATCGACGAGATGTCCGGACGAACCGGGGACAACCACGACCGCGCCTATGCGACGATCGTCCGGCAAACCCAGGGCGGTCTTCTCGTAATGGCCACGCAAACGCGGGCGACGACCCAGAACACCACGATCCGCTCTCTCGCGCACCAGACGGTGCAGATTCTCGTCCGCACGATGACCGCGCTGGAGAACACCGGCCTGGTGGACCCGTCGGCATTGGAACCGGTGACCGCCAAGGCACAGGTGAACGCGGTCCGGGTGGTCGGTCAGAGCGTCGAACCGCCGGACCGGGAACTGCTCGTGCTGCTCGCCCAGCACTCGCTGTGGCAGAAACCGGCGAGCCGCGAGAGCTCCGACCGGGCGCGCGACGCGAAGGTGCGCAAGGTCGCGGGCCAGCTCGCCGCCGAGCACACGCAGCTGTCCCAGGCGGTCGCGGAGGCCGCGCGGCAGCTCGGCGTGGACCTGCCGTCCGAACCGACGACCGAGCAGAAGTCGTGGGCGAACGCCATCTCGTCCAGCTCGGGCGACGAGCTCGACCGCATGTACGCGAACCTGTCGCGCGCCGCCGACGGCTCGGTCATCGTCCAGGTCGCCCAGGCCCGCGCGACGACGAGGAACGTCGCCGCCCGCACCGCCGCGCAGACCGGCCTGACCCTCCTGCTCAAGCACATGCAGCTGCTGGAGGGCACCGGCCTGGTGAAGTCGAGCTCGTTGCAGATGACCGACGTCCCGGCCATCGTCCAGACGAAGCCGAGCCCGCCCGCCCAGCCGGAGGAGTCGCCGCTGAACGTCGCCTTCCTCAGCGGCATCGCCGTCCTGGTGGTGGCCGCCGCCGGAACGCTCTGGCTGGTCCGCGCCATCGG
>NZ_DASVFL010000162.1:0-7348 GCF_036380075.1 Lentzea sp.
CGGTGGCGGAGATGGTGACGGCGGCGGTGGCCCTCGCGGTCGGCGCGATCCCGGAAGGACTCCCGGCTGCGGTCACGGTGACACTCGCCATCGGGGTGGCGCGGATGGCGCGGCGCAACGCCATCATCCGCCGTCTGCCGGCCGTGGAGACCCTGGGCAGCACCACCGTGATCTGCACCGACAAGACCGGGACGCTCACGGCGAACGCCATGACGGTGAACGTCGTCATGGCCGCGGGCGTGCGGCACGAGGTGTCCGGGATCGGCTACGCGCCCACGGGAGAGATCCACCCCGGTGCCGGCCCGGCGCTGCGCGAGTGCCTGCTCGCCGGGCTGGCGTGCAACGACGCGCGGATCGTCGACGACGGCGGGAACTGGCTGCCCGTGGGCGATCCGACCGAGGCGGCGCTCGTGGTCGCCGCGGCCAAGGCCGGGCTCACCGGGGACGACGTGCCACCGCGGTCTGACGTGCTGCCGTTCAGCTCGGAACGGCTGTTCATGGCGACGCGGCACGCGAACGGCGTGGTCTACGTCAAGGGTGCGGTCGAACGGGTCCTGGAACTCGCGGGCCTCGAGCGCAGCCACGAGGCGGAGGAGCTCGCCGCCATCGGCTTGAGGGTGCTCGCGATCGGCAGGGCGACCGGCGCGGCGCTCACCGAGGAGGGCCTCCAGGGCGAAGTCGAGCTGCTCGGCCTGGTGGCCATGCACGACCCGGCCCGGCCGGAAGCGGTGGAGGCCGTCCGCGCCTGCCGGGCGGCGGGCGTCGAGGTCAAGATGATCACGGGCGACCACCCGGCCACCGCCCGCGCCATCGCCGCGGAGTTCGGCATCTCGGACGTGTACGCCCGCGTGGCGCCCGAGGAGAAACTGCGGCTGGTCGAGCAGTTCCAGGCGGACGGCCAGGTCGTCGCGATGACCGGTGACGGCGTGAACGACGCCCCGGCGCTGCGGCGCGCGGACATCGGGGTGGCGATGGGCCGCGGAGGCACCGAGGTGGCCAAGCAGGCGGCGGACATGGTGCTCACCGACGACAACTTCGCCTCGATCCGCGCGGCCGTCGAGGAGGGACGGGCGGTCTTCGACAACCTGCGCAAGTTCATCATCTGGACGCTGCCCACGAACATGGCGGAAGGGCTCGTGATCCTCACCGCGATCCTGCTCGGCGCGGCGCTGCCGATCCTTCCGGTGCAGATCCTGTGGATCAACATGACCACAGCGGTCGCGTTGGGACTGACGCTGGCGTTCGAGCCGCGCGAGCCCGGTGTGATGACACGGCCGCCGCTACCACCGTCACTGCCGTTGCTGACGCGCAGCCTGGTGGGGCGGATCCTGTTCGTGTCCGCGATCCTGCTGGCCTGCTCGTTCGGAGCGTTCCGGTGGCAGCTGTCGGCGGGCGCGTCGCTGGAGGTCGCCCGCACGGTCGCGGTCAACGTGTTCGTCGGTGCGCAGATCGCCTACCTGGCCAACTGCCGGTCGCTGGAACGGGTTCGCCCGCGCACCGGCCCGAACCGCTGGCTGCTCGTGGGAGTGGCGCTGACCGCCGTGCTGCAGCTGGTGCTGACGTACGTGCCGGTGATGAACGCGCTGTTCCACACGGCTCCGCTCGGCTGGCAGCCCTGGCTCGTCGTGGCGGCGCTGAGCGGTGCGTCGTACGTCCTGGTCGAGCTGGACAAGTGGCGGCACCGCCGGATGAGGGGCGCCGGGTGAAGCGGGAAGTGTACGAACGGGAGCTGCTGCGCCTGCAGACCGAGCTGGTGAAGCTGCAGGAGTGGGTACGCGCGTCCGGTGCGCGGCTCGTGGTGGTGTTCGAGGGCAGGGACGCGGCGGGGAAGGGCTCCGCGATCAAGCGGATCGCGGAACACCTCAACCCGCGGGTCGCCCGGATCGTCGCCCTGCCGGCACCGAGCGAACGCGAGCGGACCCAGTGGTACTTCCAGCGCTACGTCGCGCACCTGCTGGCGGCCGGGGAGATCGTTCTGCTGGACCGCAGCTGGTACAACCGCGCGGGTGTCGAGCGGGTGATGGGCTACTGCACGCCGGAGGAGCACAGGCTGTTCCTCCGGCAGTGCCCCGTGTTCGAGCGGATGCTCGTGGAAGACGGGCTGCTGTTGCGCAAGTACTGGTTCTCGGTGAGCGACGAGGAGCAGGAACGCCGGTTCCGCAAGCGGCTCGAGGACCCGCTGAAGCGGTGGAAGCTCTCGCCGGTGGACCTCGAGTCGGTGACGCGCTGGGAGGACTACTCCCGTGCCAAGGACGAGATGATGGTGCACATGGACATCGCCGAGTCACCCTGGTACGTGGTCGAGGGCGACGACAAGCGGCGAGCCCGGATCAACATGATCGCCCACCTGCTCGGCACGATCGACTACCGCGAGGTGAGCGCACCGGAGATCGCGCTGCCGCAGCGCCCGCCGTCGAAGGGCTACCAGCGCACCGCGCGCACGTTGCAGCGCGAGGTGCCCGACTGGGCGGGAGGACCTCCCGTCATGCGGCTGCCGTCGTGACCGCGACCGCAGACTGGGGAAGACCTGATGGTACGACTCGCAGCGCACCAGGACGTTCCCGGCGAGCACCGTCGCGAGGCGGCGGTCCCGGACGTCAGCGTGGAACTGGCGTTCGCTGACGAGAAGTGGCGTGGTCTCCCGGGGTTCGAAGCCCTGTCCAGGCCTCTCCCGGGCAGCGGTCGCGGACACTGCATGGGGACTCCTTTCCGGCTGAGACCACGGGCTCAGCGGGGTCGAGACGTTGGTCCCTGTGGACAGTCGCGCGCACGCGGAAATCTTGGTGTCGGAGGTGGGACGATGCCCGCGAAACCGATGACCAGATTTGTCCACCAGGCCTTTCCACACCGCAACGAGCTCGCCACGACCGGCGATCGGGTCGAAGGCGCCGTGCTGGCGCTCGGCGTCGCGGTGTCGTTGCTCGCTCTTCCTGTCGCGGCTGCGGCGGGGTCCGAGACGTACGCGGGGGACCAGGCACGAGCAGCCGTCGAGCAGACCAGCAGACAGCACGTGGACGCGATCC
This sequence comes from Lentzea sp., assembly GCF_036380075.1. Classification (NCBI taxonomy): domain Bacteria; kingdom Bacillati; phylum Actinomycetota; class Actinomycetes; order Pseudonocardiales; family Pseudonocardiaceae; genus Lentzea; species Lentzea sp. Next base: position 3,024 of record NZ_DASVFL010000162.1, read on the forward strand.
TGGTCGTGGACGCCCCCGTGACGATCGGCTCGACCGAACGAGGTGGTGTCGTCGAGTCGACACCGGTTCTGGCGAGGTGGCGGCTGAGTGACGGAAGCACCCGCGAGGGCGTGGTGCAGGCGCACTACGACGCGAAGGCCGGCGCCAGGGTACCGACGTGGATCGACGAAACCGGCGCGGTGACCGAACCGCCGATGACCCGCGAAGGTGCCGCCATCAACGGGATCCTGCTGGCTCTGCTGCTGTGGGGCGCGGCGACGGCCGCGATGGCACTGCTGTACGTCGCGACCAGCTTCGCCCACCGGCGCATCCGGGCGCGGCGATGGGCCGGCGAGTGGCAGCGGATCGCTCCGGACTGGACCGGGCGGGCAGCCTGATGACCGTCCCCATCGGACACTCGAACGTGGTCGTCGTCGGTCTGGACGGTTCCGACTCGGCGCAGCGGGCTGTGTCGTGGGCGGCCGCGGAAGCCGCCCGGCGGGGCGCGGCGCTGCGCATCGTGCACGCCGAGCTGCCCCTGCCCGCCGACGCGCTCGACCTGACCGGGATGGCGCGCGACGCGCTCCACGAGGAGGCCATGGCGTGGGTGCAGAAAGCTGTCGCCGAGGCCGGTGAGGTCGCTCCCGGCCTCGAGGTCCAGGTGCGGGCCGAGGTGAGCACCGCAGCCTGGCTCCTGGAACAGGAGTCGGCGACGGCCGCGCTCGTCGTGGTCGGCTCGCGCGGCTTCGGCGGGTTCACCGGTCTCGTGCTGGGATCGGTCGCGCTCGCCTTGTCGTGCCACGCCCTGTGCCCGGTCGTCGTCGTGCGGGGCAGCGACCCCGTGCCCGACGGGCCGGTGGTCGTCGGGGTGAACGGCTCCCCGCAGAACTGGCACGTGCTCGACAGAGCGTTCGAGGAGGCCGCGACTCGGAGCACGTTCCTCGTCGCCGTGCACGCCTGGTACCCACCGCTGCGCAGCGCCCGGATCGCCGAGTCCGTCGGCATCGTGTGGTCGGAGCTCGACACCGCCCGTGACGAGCTCGTGGGGCAACGGCTTGCGGCGTGCGCAGACCGGCATCCCGGCGTCCGGGTGGAGCGGCACGTCGTGCACGGATCAGCGGCCGGCAAGCTCGTCGCGCTCGCTGAGGGCGCCTCGTTGCTCGTCGTCGGGTCACGCGGCACCGGTGGCCTCAGAGGCATGCTCCTCGGCTCGACCAGCCAGGCCGTTCTGCGGCACGCGCCGTGCCCGGTGCTGCTGGTGCGGCCCTCGCTCGCCGAACAGATGGGCGAGACCTTCCCGGGCCACTAGCCGCGGTCCGGAGCGCCTGTAGAAGGTGTTCACCTCGTGACAGGGCACGGTGCTCTTCGGCCTGCTGCTGGTGAACGGCACGACCGCGACCAGGTCCTCGGGAGCTGACCTGGGGTTCACCTCCAGCACGATGACCTTGACATCGTCGTGGAGCTTGAGCAGGCCGGCGGTTCGCCGGATCGGCGACCCGCATCGGCGAGTGGCTGTGACCGAACGGCGACGAGTGCCGGGGCCGTGATCGCGCCAGCCGCGACCACGGCCCCGGCAGGAACGCGGACAGGGGCGTCGCCTGAACGGCGCCCCCGTCCCGTCGTCGTCACCGCAGCCAGGCGTTCGACTTCACGAACGGCAGGGTGTCCCACCACCGGGCCAGACCCCAGACGGCACCAGAGGCGGTGGCCGCCAGGACGATCAGCACGATCGCGTAGACGACGTGGTAGTCGATGACCGGGTTGGTGGACATCGTGGCCTCGCCGGCCGAGTTGTGCTGCGCGGGCGGCCACTCGGCGGCCCACATCAGCAGCATCATGAGAGTGCCGGCCGCGGCGGCGACCCGTAGCCCGATGCCGAGCACCAGCGCCACGCCGATCGCGAGCAGACCGACCATGAACAGCATGTCGGCCCACCAGGCGCCGGCCCAGTCGCGGAACATGCTCTGGAACGGGCCCACGTCGACACGGCCGAGGAAGCCCTTGGTGGGCGAGCCACCCGAGAACCAGGCGTTCTTGTCCTGCGTGGCGTAGCCGAGGCCGAACGCCTTGTCGAAGAACGCCCAGAGGAAGAGCAGGCCCGTCGCGATGCGCAGCACCGCGAGCGACATGGCCCCCACGTCGGTGTGGGTGCGGGCGGGGGAATGAACAGCGGACATGACTACCTCCCGATGGTTTCTTGCTTGCGAGCAGCGGAGCGCCACAGTTCGTCGGCGCCCCACACGATCACTGGGAATGCCGCGAGCACCACGAGGTGCGCGGCGGGCGGCACCGCGGTGCCGAAGACGTGCTGCAGTGGTGGGAGGGCGACGACCGCGGCCGCGAAGACGACCTCGAAAACGATGCCCCACAACAACAACCGGTTGCTGAACACACCGATCGACCGCAGCGGCGCGTGCTGGGTGCGCGACGCGAACGCCGTCCCGATCTGGCAGGCCACGATGCCGAGGAACGACATGGTGGTCGCCTGCACCCACACGTCGTGCAGCGGCGCGCCGACGCCGACGGGGTCACCGGGCCGCCAGCCACCGGCCAGCAGCGCCAGGAAGAACCCGCCGAGGACCAGCACCGCGGACACACCGCCGAGCAGGCCCCACGCACGCCAGAGCATGCGGCCGTCGATCACGCCGTCACCGCGGCGGCGCGGCGGCCGCGTCATGATGCCGGGCTCGGCGGGCTCGCGGCCCAGGGCGAGTGCGGGAACGGTCTCGGTGCCGAGGTCGATCGCGAGGATCTGCAGGACCGTGAGCGGCAACGGGATCGCACCGCCGGACAGCGCGAACAGCAGGAACGGGATCACTTCCGGCGTGGCGTGCGCGAAGATGTAGAGGATGAACTTGCGGACGTTGTCGTAGACCCGTCGACCGGCCTGGACCGCGGTCACGATGGTCGCGAAGTTGTCGTCGGTGAGCACCATCGTCGAGGCTTCGCGCGCCACGTCCGTGCCCGCGACACCCATGGCGACGCCGATGTCGGCTCGCCGCAACGCCGGCGCGTCGTTCACGCCGTCCCCGGTCATCGCCACCACGTTGCCCTGAGCCCGCAAGGCGTCGGCCACCCTGAGCTTCACCTCGGGAGAGCTCCGCGCGAAGATCAGCTCCTCGTCGCCGCGCAGCACCTCGTCCAGCTGCGCCTCCGTCATCTGCTCCAGCTCGGCCCCGGTGATCACCCTCGTCCCGTCGCGGGCGATGCCGACCTGACGCGCTATCTCCTTCGCGGTGAGGCCGTGGTCGCCGGTGACGACGATCAGCCGGATGCCGGCGGTGTGGCAGCGGGCGACGGCGTCCGCGACCTCGGGCCGTGGTGGGTCGAACATCGCCACCAGGCCGAGCAGCTCGAGGTCCCGTTCCGCGTCTTCGCGCCGCACGGGGACGCTCTCGCACTCGCGCCGGGCGACGGCGAGCAGCCGGAGCCCGCGCCGGGCGAAGCCGGAGATGACCTCCTCGAGCCCGGCCCGGTCGGCGACGGCCGACCGCGCCAGCACCTCCTCAGGGGCTCCCTTGACGTTGACCACGACGCGGTCCCCGTCGCGATCCACCGTCGACATCATGCGGAGCGCGGGGTCGAAGTGGAACTGCCGCAGCCGGTTGCCGTCCCTTCGCCGCGCGTCCACGTCGACGCCGGCTTCCTGCGCCGCGAGGAGCAACGCGAGCTCCGTCGGGTCGCCGCTGCCGTCGGCCAGATCGGCGTTCGTGCAGGCCGCCATCGACCGCGCGAGTGCGGCGCGGTCGGCGACGGGCCACATGTCGGTGACGCGCATGCGGTTCTGCGTGAGGGTGCCGGTCTTGTCGGTGCAGATCACCGTGGTGGACCCGAGGGTCTCGACGGCGGACAGCCTCTTCACCACCGCGCCGCCGCGGGCCAGCACCCGGACGCCGACCGCGAGCGCGAGGGTGATCGTGGGCAGCAGTCCTTCCGGGACGTTCGCGACGAGCAGTCCGATCGCGAAGTTGAACGAGTCGGCCAGGGGGAGCCCGGCGACGAACACACCGATGGGCAGGAACGCCGCACCGGCGCCGACCGCCACCGCGGCGATCAGCCACGCCACCCGCTTCACCTGTCGTTCCAACGGGCTCTCGTCGCGGCCGACCCGCTGCGACAGCGCGGCGATCCGGCCCAGCTCGGTACGCATACCGGTCGCGAAAACCACCGCCCTGCCCTCGCCGCCGGTGCAGCTCGTACCGCTTAACAGCAGGTCGCGCGCGTCGAGCAGCGGGCCGTCGACGTCGGTGAGCTCGGCCGAGCGGAACGCCGGCAACGACTCCCCGTTCAACGTGGAGAGGTCGACCTCGACGCCGCCCTCGATCAGCCGGGCGTCGGCCGACACC
>NZ_DASVFL010000163.1:0-21905 GCF_036380075.1 Lentzea sp.
CTTGTGCGATTGGGGCTTGACTTTGGGTGCGAGGTGCTACCCCTTTCGGGCTCGGCCGGTCGCGAAGCGTCCGGCCGTTTTCCGGCCGACCACAGCGCCTCGCAAGGGCCCCGAAGTCAAGCCCCAATCGCAATCGTCGCGCAGCGGCGATGCCACCCCAGTCTTTCGTCCGAGTTGCACGCCCACGCTGGAACAGGCACCCGCCCGCCAGAGGCAACCACGCTGGAACCCAACGCACCACAAGGCAAACCACCCGAGCCGGAACTAAACTGACCCCCGTGGCGGATCCAGCAGAGTCGGTCAACACCTTCATAGGCACCAAGGACGAGGGCAACACCTTCCCGGGCGCCTCCATGCCCTTCGGCAAAACCCACTCCAGCCCGATGACGGCCCACTACGCCGGCTACCGCTACGACGACCAGCAGATCCGCGGCTTCGGCCACTTCTTCCTCTCCGGAGCGGGCTGCTGGGAACAGGGCGGCCTGGTCCCGATCCTCCCCACCACCACACTCCCCACGACCTTCGACCACAAGCGCTACGCCACCACCTACAGCCACGACGGCGAAATCGGCAAACCGGGCTACTACAAGGTGGAACTGGCGAACGACATCACGGTCGAGTGCACAGCCACCACGAGGGCAGGCGTCGAGCGCTACACGTGGCCGAACGGCACGCCGGGAACCCTGCTGATCAACACGGGCCAGGCGAACGACAAGGAACCGGTCAGCGCCAGCAGCATCCGGATCGTCGACGACCGCACGATCACCGGAACCGTCGAAACGCAGGCGTTCTGCGGCGGCCGCCCGTACCTGACCCACTTCACGACGAAGTTCGACCGCCCCTTCCGGTCGCACGGCACGTGGAGCCCGACGGGGCCCAGGCCGGGCAACCGCGAAAGCAGCGGCGGTGCCGGCCTGAGAGGCGCGTGGGTCACCTTCACCCCCGGACCGGTGACGGCGAGCACCGCACTGTCCCAAGTGGATGAACAGGGTGCGACGAACAATCTTGAGGCCGAGACGGCCGGCAAGTCCTTCGACGACATCAAGAACGAGGCGCAGCAGGCCTGGCGCGACGAGCTGGGCTGCATCGAGATCGAGACGGACGACGAGGACGACCGGACGGTGTTCTACACCGCCCTCTACCACGTCCTGCTCCAGCCGCTGACCGGCAGCGACGCCGACGGCCGGTACCGGGGCTTCGACAACCGGATCCACCAGGCGGACGGCTGGACCTACTACGAGTACTACTCGCTGTGGGACACCTACCGCGCCCACAACCAGCTCCTGTCCCTGATCCGCGCGGAACGGTCCCGGGACATCGCGAAGAGCGTCCTCGCCATCCACGGGCAGGGCGGCTGGCTCCCGCGGTGGGCGTTCTCCAACCAGGAGACCAACTGCATGACCGGCGACCCGGTGACGCCGTTCCTGGTGGACCTGTGGCGGTTCGGTCACCTGGAGGGCGACGAGCAGCGGGCCTACGAGGCACTGCTGCAGAACGCGGACGGCGTCCCGCCGGAGAGCTCGCGGTTCCAGGGCCGGTCCGGCAACCCGAACTACCTCGCGGCCGGGTTCGTCCAGTACGACAAGAACTTCCCGAAGAAGGGCCAGGACACCGACCCGCACCACGGCGCGTCCGCGACCCTCGAGTACGCCCTCGCCGACGCCACGCTCGCGATCATGGCCGAGGAGCTGGGGCACCACGAGGACGCCGCGCGGCTCAGGGCCAGGGGACTCAACCACCGCGAGCTGTGGGACGGCAGCGTCACCGACCGCGGCTTCACGGGCTTCCCGCGGCCGAAGCTGAAGAACGGCGCCTGGCTCACCCCGTACACCCCGCAGGGACCGGAGGGCTTCCACGAGGGCACGGCCTGGCAGTACCAGTGGCTCGCGCAGCACGACGTCGACGGGCTGGTCTCGGCGATGGGTGGAGCGGCGGCGGCCGAAGCCAGGCTCGACGACTTCTTCGCCTATGAAGACCTCCTGCGGGACCCGAAGCGGACGGTCCGCGAGAAGTGGGTGGTCGGGCCGTACGACTACTACAACCAGTTCCGGTACAACCCGAACAACGAACCGGACCTGCACGTGCCGTGGATGTACGCGCTCATCGGCAAACCGGAGAAGACGTCGGTGGTCGTGCGCGCCGCGCAGACGTTGTTCGTCAACGGGCCCGCCGGCGTCACCGGCAACGACGACCTCGGCACGATGTCGGCCTGGTACGTGTTCAGCGCGCTCGGGCTGTACCCCGCCGTACCGGGAACGGGCGAGTTCGTCCCGCACGCACCGAGGTACCGCAAAGCCGTCATCCACTTGGAGAACGGTCAGGACGTCGTCATCGAGGCACCGCAAGCCGATCCGGCCAGGACCCAGGTGGTGCAGCGGATCCGGAGCGGCCGCGGCGGCGATGCCGGAAGTCGCGTCCAGCTCGCCGAACTGGTGACCGGGACCACTCTCGAGGTCGACCTCCGCACACTTTCGAACTGAGACGCGGGAACGGCCGTAGGCTCGGGCGATGGGTACCTGCGCGAGCTGCGGCACGGAATTCGCGCCCATGCCGTCGCGGGCGCGGTACTGCTCGAACGCGTGCCGTCAGCGTGCCTACCGCCGGCGCTCCGCCGGTACGTCCACTGTGGTCGCCGAGCTGCCGGCGTACGACGACTCGTTCGTCGGCAGGGAGGACGAGCTCGGCGAGCTGCTGTCGCTGCTGCGCGAACACAGGTTGCTCACCGTCGTCGGCGCGGCCGGGGTCGGGAAGACGCGGCTCGCGGTCGAGGTGGCCCAGCGGGTCCGCAAGACGGTGGTGCGCACGGTCGAGCTCGGCAAGCTGAGCCGGCCCGACCAGGTGGTGCAGGCCTTCGCGGAAGCCGTCGGCGTGTACCAGCACGCGGGGGTCGCGCTGCGGACGACGTTGCTGCGGGAACTGGCGCACCGCCGGGTCCTGCTGCTCGTCGACAACTGCGAGCACGTCGTCGAGGAGTGCTGCGCCGTCGTCGACGCGCTGCTGGCGCGGTGCCCGAACGTGCAGGTGCTGGCGACGAGCCGGGAGGCGCTGCGGGCCGCGGGCGAGGTCGTCTACCCGCTGCACGGCATGAACGACGACGCGGTCCGCCTGTTCGTCGAACGCGCGGGAGCGGGCGGCGACCCGGACATGATCGCGGCGATCTGCGCGCGGCTCGACGGGGTCCCGCTCGCGGTGGAGCTGGCCGCGAAGCTCTCCGCGTCGGTACCGCCCGGCGAGCTCGTGCACCGCCTCGACCACCGGCTCGACCTGTTGAGCGACGCGGGCGAGCAGGCACGGCACCGGAGCCTGCGCGCGGCCGTCTCGTGGAGCCACGACCTGCTGACCACGGCCGAGAAGGAGTTCTTCCGCAGGGTCGCGCTGCTGCCGGGCGGGTTCGGGCTGGAGATCGCGAGGGTCGTGCACGGCGGCCCGGTGGTCGACCTGCTGATGGGGTTGCAGGCCAAGTCGCTGGTGGTGCGGGAGAACGACGGCCGGTTCCGGATGCTGGAGTCGGTGCGGCTCTTCGCGGAGGAACGGCTCGCGGAGCACGGCGAGCACGCGGTGACGGCCGAACGGATCGTCGCCTGGCTGTGCGAGAAGGGCGAACCCGGCGCCACGTCGTCGATCCTCACGCCGGATCAGGTCACGGCGCTGCACCAGGAGTACGACAACGCGGCCTACGCGTTCGACCGGTTGCTCGCGCCGCAGGACGGGCGGCGGCTGATGCTGGCCACGATGTTGCTGCGGGTCTGCTTCGACCGCGGCTACTTCACCGAGGCCGGCGCGGTGCTGATGCAGGTGCTGCACCAGACGGCGGCCGACGCCCGCTACCGGATCCTCGCCCTGGAGTACGCGTCCCTGCTGGCAGTGCACGAGGAACGGCACGACGAAGCCGTGAAGCACGCGCTCGAAGCCGTCTCGACGGCCGAGGACAGCGGCACGCAGTCGGTGATGTGCCGGCTCTACCGGACCCTCGCCACCGCGTACGACAGCGCGGGCGACGTGCAGAACACGGCGTGGGCGCTGCGCATGTCGATCGAGCACGGCAAGCGCAACGGCAACGACGTGAGCGTCGCCGTGTCCAGCCAGAACCTCAGCTGGTGGCTGCTGGAACAGGGCGAGGTCGACGCGGCCGGTGTCCTGATCGAGGACGCGCTGCCGGTGCTGAAGGTGCACGCCCGGCCGGACGTCGTGGCCATCGCCGTGCACACGTCGGGCTGCATCGCGCTGGAACGCGGCGACCTGGCCACGGCGGGTGCCCGGTTCGCGGAGAGCGCCCGGCTGTCGGCGACCGACCCGCGGGCGGTGCTGGAGTCGATCGAGGGCCGCGGGCTGGTCGCGGTGCTGTCCGGCCGGCACGAGATCGGCGTGCGGCTGCTCGCTGCCTGCCGCCAGATGCGGGTGAACTGGGTCGTCCCGTCGGAGCAGTGGTGGCAGCGGAAGATGACCGCCGCGCTGGACCTGGCGCGGGAGGCACTGTCTCGTTCGGCGTTCACCAGGGCGCTCAACGCGGGCAGGGCGATGGACGTCACGCACGCCCTGGAGACCGCGCTGGACAAGGAGATCGCGCAGGACGCGGTGCTCAGCGACCGGCAACGCGTGGTGGTCGAGCTGGTGGCGCGCGGCATGACGAACGCGCAGGTCGCGGCCGCCCTCGGGATCTCCCACCGGACCGTCGAGTCGCACGTGCACAACGTGCGGACGGCGTTGAACCTCTCCTCGCGTGCCGAGCTCGTCGCCTGGGCCCAGTCGAACTGACGCCGCCAACTGAGACGTAACGCCGCGCAGGTCCGGATGACTTCCGGTCCTCGTCCGTTCATTGTGGGTGCAACCAACGGAAGGGGAGGGGGCGACGTGGAACCTTTCCGGCTGCTGCACCCCGATCTCGTGCCGCAGCGGCGCGAGTCGCTCCAGCACGCCGCGTCCGTGCTCGTCCAGATGGGGCTGGACGACACCGTCCTGTCCGCGTCGCCCGTGCACCAGCGGCTCGCCCGCGTGGTGCTCGCCAGCAGCGACGTGATCGAGTGGAAGCCCGGCTACGGGGGCCTCGACGCCGGTGACGACGAACGCTTCGGCGTCGTGCGGGTCGGCGGCGACCGCGGTGGCGTGTTCCTGTCCAGCGTGCTGATCGCCTACCTCGACGTGCAGGAGGACGCGGCCAGGACCGGCACCTCCGTCTGCGAGGACTCCTGGCGCACCCTGCTCTGGGCGCCGACCGCGCTCTTCGACCACGTGCTGCGCCGGCCCCAGGTCGGCATGAAGGTGCTGACGCCCGGCCCCGCCACCGGCTGCCCGTCGCACGACCGGCCCGTCGTGGGCCAACGCCTCTACTTCGCGCTGATGCAGGCCGTCCGGTTCGCGGTCAACGGCGTCGTGCGCGCCGAGGACGACCGCACGCTCGTCGAGGACTGCGTCACGCTCGCGACCGCGTGCCTGCGCGCCGCGACGGTGGCGCTCACGTTCGCCGCGGACGTGCGGCACGACGTCCCGCCGCTGCCCGTCGTGGAGACCTTCGAGCACCGCTACCTCTGGCAGATGATCAACGAGGTGCGCGCGGCCGTTCCGCGGGCGAGGTTCGAGCAGTTCGCCACGGCGCTGCGCAGGCTCGACGAGGTGCACAGCGCCGATCCGCTGATGGCCGCGGGCAGCTGACCTCCGCAGGACGAAGTCCTTGGTCGCGAGTTCGCCTCGACTTTCGTCTTTTCGCCCCACTCGGCGGAGTCCGCTGACCTACCGTTCCGCCCATGACGGAGGAACGGTCGGCGGTCGTGGTGCGGGACGTCCGCAAGAGCTACGGCGAGCTGAAAGCGGTGGACGGCGTCTCGTTCACCGTGGCGCAGGGGGAGTTCTTCGGCATCCTGGGGCCGAACGGCGCGGGCAAGACGACCACGCTGGAGATCGTCGAGGGACTGCGCAAACCCGACAGCGGTGAGGTGACGCTGCTCGGCGAGAGCCCGTGGCCGCGCAACGTGAAGCTGTTGCCGCGCATCGGGGTGCAGCTGCAGGCGACGTCGTTCTTCGACAAGCTGACCGCGAAGGAACAGCTGCAGACGTTCGGCTCGCTCTACGGCGTGAGCCCGGGAACCGCGGCGGACATGCTGGAGCTCGTCGGCCTCGCGGACAAGGCGAACGAGCAGGAGAACAAGCTCTCCGGCGGCCAGCGGCAACGCCTCTCGATCGCGTGCGCGCTGGTGCACGACCCGGACATCGTGTTCCTCGACGAACCGACCGCCGCACTCGACCCGCAGGCCCGCCGCAACCTGTGGGACGTGCTGCGCGCGATCCAGGAACGCGGCAAGACCATCGTCTACACCACGCACTACCTCGACGAGGCCGAGATCCTCTGCGACCGCGTGGCCATCATGGACAGGGGCAGGGTCCTCGCGCTCGACCGGCCCCCGGTGCTCGTGCGCGGACTCGACGCGCCGACCCACGTGACGCTGCAGAAGGGCCTGCTGTCCGTCGTGGACGCCCGAGCGCTCGACGGCGTCGACGAGGCCCGCGAGGACGAGGTCTCGCTGACCATCTCCACCCGCCGCCCGGCACCCGTGCTGTCCGCGCTCGCCGAACGCGGCGCGCTCGACGGCCTGCAGGTCCGCACGGCCACCCTCGAGGACGTCTTCCTCGACCTCACCGGACGGGAGTACCGCGCATGACCGCGTTCCAGTCGCTCTCGCTGGCGATGTTCAAGGGCTTCATCAGGGACAAGGCGACGCTGTTCTTCACGTTCGTGTTCCCGTTGCTGTTCCTCGTCATCTTCGGTCTCATCCTGCGCGACGTCGGCGAGGACAAGACCAAGATCGCGCTGGTCGGCGACGGCCCGATCGTCTCGGCGCTGCGCGACAGCGGCGCGCTGGAGTTCGAGTCCTACGACGACGAGAACGCCGCCGTGCAGAAGGTGAAGGACGGCGACCTGCCGGCCGCGCTGATCGTCCGCGGGCAGCAGGTCGACGTGCGGTACGCGCAGAGCGACCAGGTGCAGTCGGCGACCGTGCTCGGGATCGTGAACGGGTTCGTGGACAAGGCGAACCTGGCCGCGACCGGTCAACCGCCGACCTTCACGTTCGCCGCGGAGAAGGTCGAGGACGCCTCGCTCAAGCCGATCCAGTACCTGACGCCCGGCATCCTGTCGTGGGGTGTGGCGGTGTCGGCGGTGTTCGGGTCGGCGCTGACGCTGGTGTCGTGGCGCCGCAAGCAGGTGCTGCGCCGCATCCAGCTCGCGCCCGTGTCGGCGACGTCCGTGCTGGCGTCGCGGCTGATGGTCAGCGCCGGCGTCGCGCTGGTGCAGGGCGCGATCTTCGTGGGCGTGGCGTCGCTGCCGGTGTTCGGGTTGCGGCTCTCCGGCTACTGGTGGCTCGCGATCCCGTTGCTGCTGCTGGGAACCGTGGCGTTCTTCGCGCTCGGCATGCTCGTCGGCTCGTTCGCCAAGACGGAGGAGGCCGCGTCGGCGGCGGCGAACATCGTGGTGCTGCCGATGGCGTTCCTGTCCGGCACGTTCTTCCCGGTCGACCAGGCACCCGCGTGGCTGCAGGCGGTGTCGAAGGCGTTCCCGTTGCGGCACATGAACGACGGCATGCTCGACGTGCTGGTGCGCGGCAAGGGAGCCGAGGCGCTGCTCGTGCCCGCGTCCATCCTGGCCGGCTTCACGCTCGTGGTCGGACTCCTCGCCTCACGCATCTTCAAATGGGAGGAATAGGACAGACCCCACGTGCGCTGTGCCGCCCGTCACGGTTCATGATGATGAGCCATGACGTTCTCCAGTGCGGTTGGACGGTTCCGCATCTTCGCCCTCGCCGAGGCGATCTCCTGGGCGGGGCTGCTGCTCGGGATGTTCTTCAAGTACGTCGTCGTGCAGAACGAGATCGGCGTGAAGATCTTCGGGCCGATCCACGGCGCGGTCTTCGTCGGGTTCATCCTCGTCACGCTGATGGCGAAGGACCCGCTGAAGTGGGACGTCCGCACGCTGGTCCTCGGCCTGCTGTCGAGCATCCCGCCGTTCGGCACGGTGGTCTTCGAGCGCTGGGCCGCGAAGACCGGCCGCCTCAACGAGAACGCTGCCGGACAGCTCTGAGCTCGACCTCCGGGTCGCCCCGGTGGTAGATCCGCTCGGACTCCTCGATGTTGTCCAGGAAGACCTGGTACTTCACCGCGTTGTGCAGGTGTGACGCGCGGCGGGCGACGTCGAGGGCTTCGAGCGGGCGGCTGTCCGGGCGGTGCGAGAGCCAGGCCCCGCTCCACACCTCGCGGATGTGGTCGTGCAGTTCGGGCCCCGCGTACTCCAGCGCCCGGCACGCGTCGAGCGCCGGGTGCCCCCACACGGCGTCCGACCAGTCGATGACCTCGCCGCTGCGCCGCCAGTTGCCGGGGTGGAAGTCGCCGTGCGTCAGCGTGTCCGGCAGTCCGAACGACGGCATCGGCACGGCGGTCGAGCGCAGGCGCGGCTCGCCGGCCAGGGCGTTCTGCACAGCGACCCAGCGCGGCACGATCAACTCCACGTGCTCGGGCGTGACGGGCCAGCACTTGTCGCCGGGCGCGTCGGCGAGCAGGACCCGCTGGGGCGCCGACGCGATCACGTCCGGGACGAGCGTCCGGTCGTGGGCGGCGACCATCGCGATCACCTCGCCCTCGTCGGCGAAGAACGGCGGGACGGCCTTCAGCCACACCGGTCCGGTCGCGGTCGGGAGCCGGAGCACGGTCGAGAGGTTCCAGGTGCGGACCTGGACGGCGGGACCGGTGCGGCCGACCTCCGCGTCGGCCCACTCGATCAGCTCCGACGGTCCGCCCGGCCGTGCGTAGGGCAGCCGGAACTCCGCGTCCGCCTCGGGTTCGTCCGCGGGGAGCAGCGCCGAGCGGTCCGGTTCGCCGAGCGCTTCGACGTGGTAGGTGACCAGGCCGCCGGTCGGCACCCTGCCGCCTTCCGCGGAGACCAGCCGCAGCACGTGCGTCGGCACGCCGAGCAGCCGTTCGAGGACCTCGTTGACCGGCTCGACGTGGTACCAGTCCGCCGTCGGGACCGGCAGCGGCTCGGTGCGGCCAGCGAACCCGCTGGGGGCGCTGACCAGGGCGATGACCGTCCGGCCCGTCATCCGGTCACCAGCCGGAGCGCGGCGCGCAGCTCGTTCGCCGGGTCGTCGCGGTGGTAGATCCGCTCCGACTCCTCGATGTTGTCGAGGAACTCCTGGTAGCGCACGGCGTTGTGCAGGTGTGACGCGCGGCGGGCGACGTCGAGTGCTTCCAGGGGACGGCTGTCCGGGCGGTGTTCGAGCCACGCCCTGCTCCAGACGCGGCTGATCACCTCGCTGAGAGCCGGGCTGAACGCCATGAGCCTGGCCGCGTCGAGCGCCGGATGCCCCCACACGGCGTCGGACCAGTCGATGACGACGCCGCTGCTGCGCCAGTTGCCGGGGTGGAAGTCGCCGTGCACCAGCGTGTCCGGCAGCCCGAACGACGGCATCGGCACCGCGGACGGTGTGAGCCGCGGCTCGCCCGCCAGCGCGTTCTGCACGGCGACCCAGCGCGGCACGATCCGTTCGACCTGCTCGGGCGTGACGTCCCAGCAGTCCTCGCCGGGTACGTCGGCGAGCAGGACGCGGCGCGGCCCGGAGGCGATCACCTCGGGCACGAGCGCCGGGTCGCGGGCGGCGACCATCGCGATCACCTCGCCCTCGTCGGCGAAGAACGGCGGGACCGCCTTCAGCCACGCGGTGCCGTTCGCGGTGCTCAGGCGGTGGACGCTCGACAGGTTCCAGGTCTTCACCTGCGTCGCCGGGCCGGTGCGGTCGACCTGCGCGTCCGCCCACGCGACCAGCTCCGCGGGACCGCCGGGCCGGGCCCAGGGCAGGCGGAGCTCCGCGTCCGCGCCGGGTTCGTCCGCGGGGCGCAGCTTCGCGCGGTCGGGTTCGCCGTGCGCCTCGACGTGGTAGGTGACCAGCCCTCCGGCGGAGCGTTCGCCGCCCTCGGCCGACACCAGCCTGAGCACGGTCGTCGGCACGCCCAGCAGGTGTTCCAGCGCCTGGTTGACGGGTTCGGCGTCCGGCCACCAGCGGCTGTCCACCGCGATGGGGTCCGTGCGGCCGGCGAACCCGCCGGGAGCGCTGACCAGCGCGATGATCGTCCGTTCCGTCACCGGTTCATCATCGCCGCGCGCTCAACCGGATTTCAGTCGTCGAAGTCCCCGCTGGCCCTGCGGACCTTCGCGAGCAGGTCGGTGAGCTGCTCGGTCTGCCGGTCGGTGAGGCCCTTCAGGCCCAGGTTCACCTCGACGACCGCCGCGGTCGCGCTCTCACGGCGCTGCAGGCCGGCGTCGGTGATCTCGACCAGCGTCGTGCGGCGGTCGGTCGGGTGCGGCGTGCGGCGGACCAGGCCGTCGGTCTCCAGCCGGTCGACGATGTTGGTCACGCTCGTGGGGTGCAGCTGGAGGCGCTCGCCCATGACGCGCATCGGCAGCGCGCCCTTGCGCGAGAAGTACAGCAGCACCAACGCCTCGTAGCGCGCGAACGTGAGACCGTGCGGCTTGAGGGCTGCGTCCACGGCGGACTGGATGATTTGCTGGACACGCATGACGCTGGTGACGGCGGCCATCGAGGTGGAGGAACCCACCCGGTCGTCCCACAGCTCGGCCGCGCGGGCGATCGGATCGAACGGCAGCGGTGTCATGGGTCGGAAGCTACCAGTCAGTACAACTGATGGATCACCAGGAGGCACGTGTGCTTGTCGCGTTCAGCGTCGCTCCGTCCGGTTCGGACTCGTCGGGAGGCGTCGCCAGGGCCGTGGCCGAGGCGGTCCGGGTCGTGCGGGAGTCCGGGCTGCCCAACGAGACGAACGCGATGTTCACGTTGGTCGAGGGCGAGTGGGACGAGGTGATGGCCGTCGTGAAGAAGGCGACCGAGGCCGTGCAGGCCGCCGCGCCACGCGTGTCGCTCGTGCTCAAGGCGGACATCCGGCCCGGCTACACCGGTCAGCTCAAGGCCAAGGTCGACCGGATCGAGGAGCACCTCGCCGACACGCCGTGAACACGCCGACGGCCTTCCTCGGATGGCCGAACGCACTTACGCCGCCACGGTGAGTGAGCCCGTGCGGCGCCGTCGTCTGGGTTAGCGTGTCGGGCGTGGAAGCGAGACAGCTGTGGTTGCGGTTCGAGCCGTATCACGACGTCACGTACTTCACGCCCGAGTCCCGCGCCGCGACCGACGCGCTGGGCTGCAAGGGCGGCTGGATGGGCTACTTCGGCATGCGCGCCGCCCCGCTGGGGGCCGCGTCGCCGGAGCTGGTCTCCGCCGTCTTCTACAACTTCGCCCCGCGGATGGTCGCGCGCGCCCTGCCCGACGCGTGGGCCGTGGCGTCTCCCGCCGACTTCCTCCAGGCGCGGCTCGCCGGGGTCGACGGGGCGTTGCGCCGGCTGCTCGGCGCGGTCGACACGCCGGAGATCGCCGAGGCGGCCTCGCTGGCGCGTGCCGCGGCTTCGGCGGCGCCGCTCGGCGGACGTCCGCTGGCCGCCGCGAACCGCGCGCTGCCGTGGCCCGCCGAACCGCACCTGGAGCTGTGGCACGCCTGCACGATCTTGCGCGAGGCCCGCGGCGACGGCCACGTGGCCGCTCTGGTGGCCCACGGCGTGGGCCCGTGCCAAGCGCTTGCGCTCTACGCGCGTGAGCATTCCCTCGATCCGGCATACATGCGCACCGCGCGTGGTTGGAGTGAGGAGGAGTGGGAAGCCGTCTCCGACCTGCCCGGAGACCTCGCCGCGGTGGAACGCGCGACCGATGCGGCCGCGTCGGCACCGTGGGAGGCCTTGGGAACCGCAGGTACGTCGCGGTTCGTCGAACTGATGACACCGCTTGCTCTACGCATCGCTTCGGGCAACGAGGCGATGCGCGTCAACCCGATGGCCCTGGACCCGGTCCGGGAACTAGCCGTGCCAGGATGGAACACGTGACAAGGCCTGATCCTCGCAAGACCGCCGCACTGTCCGCCGCGCTCTCGGGCGCCGTCGACCTCGGTGCCCTGAAGGCCCGTGCCGACGCGGCCCGGCAGGCGGCCGCCGCACCCGCCTCCGCTGCCGCCGCCCCCGCCGACACCGGGTCGTCCGTCCCCTGGATCGTGGACGTCACCGAAGCCTCGTTCCAGGCGGTCGTCGAGCAGTCCCTGCAGGTGCCCGTCGTGGTGCTGCTGGGCGCCTCCTACTCGCCCGAGTCGCAGGCGCTGGCCGCCACGCTGACGCGCTTCGCCACCGGGTCCGGCGGGGCGTGGATCCTCGCTCGGGTCGACCTGGAGCAGGCGCCGCGGATCGGGCAGGCGTTCGGGGTGCAGTCCGTGCCCACGACCGTGGCCGTCGCCGCCGGTCAGCCGATCGACGCTTTCGCCGGGCCGATCGCCGACGCCGAGCTGTCGGCTTGGATCGCGCGGTTGCTGGACGCGTTGCGGGAGCGGTTGCCGGGGATTCGGGCCGGCGAGGCCCGGGCTACCGGGGTCGCTGAGGAAGAGGTTGTCGAGGACCCCCGGATCGTTGCTGCCGAGGAGGCCTTCGAGGCTGGCGATTACGTTGCCGCTCAAGGGTTCTACGAGCAGATCCTGGCTTCCGAGCCCGGGAACGAGCTGGCGAAGGAGGGGTTGGCGCAGGCTCGGTTCGCTGAGCGGGCTGAGGCTGTCGACCCCGCTGTCATCGCCAAGGCCGATGCTGCTCCTGAGGACATCGACGCCCAGTTGGCTGCTGCTGATGCCGAGATCGCCGGGCAGATGGTGGATGAGGCGTTCTCTCGGTTGGTTTCGGCTGTTCGGCGGGTTTTCGGGGAGGATCGGGACCGGGTTCGGCAGCACCTGATCGGGCTGTTCGAGTTGTTCCCGGCCGATGATTCCCGGGTCGCTTCTGCTCGGCGGGCTTTGGCTTCTGCTTTGTATTGAGTTTCGTGCGCGGGGCTCCGCCCCGGACCCCGCCAACTGATCAAGGACCGGGCCGGCGCCGTTAGCGGGTTGATGGCACGCCTGTTGCGTTGGGCGGCTTGCTGTTGCGTGCGTTGGTGGCGATTGCGTGGGGTGGTCCCGTCACCACCCCACCTGCCAGGCATGGAAAAAGCCAAGAGCGAAAAGCCAAGAGCGAAAGCCAAGACTGCTCGGCTTCGCCTTCGCTACTGCTCGCCTTCGGCCTCGCGGTGGCTCGCCTTCGGCATTGCGTCAAGGGCGCCTTCGCTCCAGCAGGACCGTGTCTCGCCATCTGCCGTGGTGTTCGGCGATTCGTTCCCGTAGGCCCACCGTTCTGAAGCCCGCCTTGTGGTGCAGGGCGATGCTTGTCCTGTTCTCCGGGAAGATCACTGCTTGCAGGGTCCACAGGCCTGCGTTGTCGGCTGCTCGGACCTGGTGGTGCAGAAGGGTTTTGCCCACGCCTTTGCCCTGGTGGGTGTCGGAGACGTAGATCGAGGTCTCCGCCACGCCGGCGTAGCAGGCTCTGGGGGAGACCGAGGTGGCCGCTGCCCAGCCTGCGATCTCGTTGTCCACCTCTGCCGTCCAGCGGTGGTCCGGCAGCCACTTGGATTCCAGGGTTCTGCGGGGTGGGACTTCCGTTTCGAAGGTCGCGTTGCCTGCCGCTATGCCCTCGCCGTAGATGCGGCGGACTTCTGGCCAGTCTTCTGGCGTCATCGGGCGGATGGTCACGCCTGGGGCCGGGGTCAGGGTGCCGGGGGTGGTCAGGGCGCCCATCACCGCGTCTGCTGCGTGGGGGAGGCCCGTGCAGCACGTCGGGTTGACCGTGACGAGGGTGGTCGTGCCCTCTCGCTCGACCTGGAGGAAGCCCACCTCTGCCAGTTTGCGGACGTGGTGTGAGCAGGTGGACTGGCTCACACCCAGCAGCGTGGTCAGTTCGCCCACGGTCACCGGGGTCGGGGACCGGGCCACGTGGTGGAGCAGGCGGACTCTGGTCGGGTCGGACAGCGTTGCGAACCACGAGGCGTACTTCGCGGCTTCATCGGTCAGCACCTGGCGAGTATCGACGGGCGTCGATCCTGGATCAAACCGAGTACTTCTTCACGCAGAAGGAGAGGCCTCGGAAGAAGCCGTCGCCGAAGGCCTCCACCCTGGCGAAGCCGGACGGGACCGCTTTGCCGTTCACGTCTGCCGCGATCAGGCTGTTGTCCGCCAGCAGCTCTGCCACTGCCTCGTCCAGGTCTCCCGGGGAGAGGCGGAGGCCTGCTGCCGCGTCCGGGCGGTTGGTCAGGCCCGCCCAGGCTCCTGTCAGGCAGGCGGTGCGCTGGCCTGCCGCGTCGTCGTCCAGTTTGAAGCCCGTGGCGTGCTGGATGGAGAGGGAGAAGCGGGAGGCGACCACGGCGAAGGCCGCGAAGTCGCCGATTCCGCCCTTCGAGCCCTTCTTCGGGGGTGTGCCGATCTTCACCAGGGACGGGAGGTCCAGCTGGAGCTGGTTCACCGCCGGGCAGTAGGTGGCCGGGGAGGTGGCCTGGGCGTCGGGGCAGGACTTGATGCCGCTCTTGTCGAAGGCCGGGAAGGAGGCGCCGCTCGACTTGTAGGCGTCCTTGAGGGACTCCTCCAGGGCCTTGAGGTACCGCTCGTCCTTGACGTCGGCGTTGCCGCGGCCCTGGCCCTCGTCCTTGTCCGACAGGGAGAAGGGGCGTTCGGTGATGCGCTTGTTGATCTCGGCCTCGTTCATCTCCGCGCAGCGGACGGCGCCTCGGGTGAAGCCGAACTGGAAGGCCGAGACGCGGTCGAACGCGCTGCCGTGGGCTCCCTGCTTCTCGAACGAGGTGCCGGCCGAGTCGCGGATGAAGAACATCGTCTGCAGGACCTGGTTGAGGCCCTCGCCGGTGGAGAGCTCGAAGTGCCTCGCCTTGTTCTCGGCGACCCAGCGCATGAAGACGCCGGTGTAGCAGTCGGCCTGCTGCTCCTTGACGATCGACGGGGTGTTCGGGCCGATGTTCGAGGCCTGCCCCAGCTTGTACTGGACGGCGTGGCCCATCTCGTGGGCCAGGACGGTGACCACGGCCATCGGGCCGAAGGAGTCCTTCAGCATCGGGAGCAGCTCGCCGCGGTCCCAGGTGATGCTGTCGTCGAGGGCGCAGTAGAACGCGTTGGCGATGCCGGTCGTGTTCAGCTTGCAGACCTCGACGCCCTTGCCGTTGGAGTCGTAGGAGATGAAGCGCTTCACCGGTTCGAAGCTCTTGCTGATGAAGGCCTTCGGGAACTCGATCTTCCAGAAGTCCTGCACGTCGGCCAGGGCGTTGATGGCCAGGCGGTCCATCTCGCCGCCGTCGCCGTTCTCCACCTGCAGGTCAGCGTCCGGCACGCCCTGCTTCGGGCCGGACGGGCCGTTCGAGATCTCCAGGCCCGCGACCTTCGTGGGGTCGGGGCGCTCGCCCTTCGGGTCGCCCTCGACCACGGAAGAGCAGGCGGTCAGTGCTGCGGCCGCGACCACAGCGACGGCGATTCGTCCCATCCCCATGCCTCGGAACACTACTAAGTGCGGTTTCGGAGGTGTGTGGCCAGTGCCTTCGGCCAAACGTGAAAACTGCTCACCCCCTGGGGTGATTTCAAGACTGCGCGGGCTCGTTTCCATTGTCCTGGGGTTTGTTCGGGCGCACAGTCCGTCCCACGCAGGCCTTCAGTGTGGAAGGAGTTTGGCGGTATGGGTAGAACGCGCTGGGCACGGTTCGTCGGGGTGCTCGGGATCGGCACGGTGGGTGCCGGCGCACTCCTGTTCGGCATGTCCCAGGGAGCGCTGGCCGCCTCGTTCGCGGTGTCCGGCACCAACTTCAAGGTCTCCTCCGACAGCTTGACGGGCCAGGGGTTCGTCCAGTTCGGCGGAGTGGACGCGGGTGCGGGACAGGTGCACGTCGTCGCGGTCAGCGGCTTCAAGTCGGCGACGCTCGACAAGTTCTGCCAGTCGGTGTTCGTCGCCAACATGCCGATCGTCGGTGACATCACGCTCCGGATCACCGCGGACGGCGTCGGCGGCATGTCGGCCGACAACCTGGTCGTGAACCTCACCGACCTCTCGGGTGACCTGACCCTGGGCAACCCGGAGATCGGCGTCGACGCGAACAAGGTCAACAAGGGACCGGACAACCTGCGGGGGTTGCCGGGCTCGTTCGGACTGCAGGCCGACTCGGCGAACATCACCGGGCTCAAGCAGACCGCCTGGTCCACCACGGCCCAGACCATCAGGTTCAAGGGCATGAACCTGACGATTCGCCAGGGGCAGCAAGAGTGCTTCTGACGCTCTGGCGGCTCTCCACGACGTGGCGGCGTGGCCGGCCCTTCTGGGCCGGCCTGTTCGTGATCCCGGGCGCGCTCATCATCCTGTTCCCGCCGTTCTCGAACTTGAAGCTCGGCGACGCGGTCATCTCCATGAGCACCATCGGCGGGATGTCCTCGTTGCTGATCGGCGCGTTGCTGCTGGTCTGCGGGCTGTCGATGTGGGTGCAGCCCCGGTTCCGGCTCGCGGCGGGGATCGTCTCGGTGCTGCTGTCGCTGGTCGCGCTGGTCGTGACCAACCTCGGCGGCTTCATCCTCGGCACCCTGTTCAGCCTTCTCGGCGGATCGCTCGCCATCGCGTGGACCGACGAGCCCAAGAAGCCGAAGAAGGCGAAGCACCCCGAGGGCACCCCGGAGGACACGTCCGGGGACGTCGCCGAGGGCACCCCCGGCGATGTTCACGGGGACACGGGGCCGGACACGACCCAGAGGGTTCAACCCACATGATGCGAACTCAGCCGCTGGCCGCGGTCGCGATGGTCGCGGTCCTGGCGCTGCAGCCGCCGTCGAGCTCCGAGCCGCCGCCGGCGTCGACCACCACTCCGGCGCCGACGACGAGCTCGGAACCGGCGCCGACCAGTTCGGCGCCGACCACCACCACCGCACCGCCGGTGTCGTCGACCGCGCCGACGCCTCCCTCGTCCAGCACGGCACCACCCGCTTCGACGCCGCCGGAACCCACGCCACCGGCCCCTGCCCCGGTGGCGTCGGGAGGGCGGGAGTGGACGCTGACCGCGTCCCGGCTGGAGCTGGGCGGGCTCAACTACGCCGGTGTCGTGGAGGCCCTGGTCAACGGGAAGACCATCAAGGTCCTGAAGTTCACCGCCGGCGACATGAAGATCAGGGACCTGGTGCAGACCGCCGAGATCTCACCGGGCCAGAAGCTCGTCACCGCGGCACGGCCGGGCAGCACCTCGACGGTGGCGCCGGGCCGGATCGAGCTGTTCACGGTGCAGCTCAAGGGCAACCTGGACATCCTCGGCATCAAGATCCCGGTGGACTACACGGCCGAGCGCCCGCCACCGCTGAACGTGCCGTTCGCGGCGTTCACCGACGTCACCGTGCGCAACACGGACCTGGTCGGCGGCACGCTGAAGATCCCGGGAGCGCGGATCTACGTCGTGGCGGACCAGGCCCCCGCCGAACGGCGCTAGCCCGGTCGCCTCACAGGCACTCGGTCTGCACGAGCGCCCCGCTCGCGTCGTAGAGGAACTCGCAGCCGTAGCTCCACCGCCAGAAGACGTAGCCGTTGGAGAAGTAGCGGACGGTGAAGGTGTCGTCGTTGTCGTCGTAACCGGCGGTGGGACGGCCCTGCGGGTCGAACGCCGTGAAGTGCAGGCCCAGCACGTCCACGCGGTCGCCGGGCGTGCTCGCGACGGCCACGACCCCGGTGCCCGCCGGGGCGGCCGAGGCCGGGGCCGCGAGACCGATGATCGCTCCGACCGCCGCGGTGGCACCGACGAGCAGGGTCCTGAGAGCTGTGTTCGTCATGGGGATCTCCGTCAGTGGAAGTGGAGTTCTCGCACTTCAGACGGTAGACAGACGTCGATTCCCCTGGCCACGCCCGCACTCGCGCGCCCGGGCCCGCTACCCGGACGTCCGTGTCGGAAACCACTCGTTGCGGTGGGCCCGGACCGGCGCGGCGTTCCCCGGTCCGGGTGGCAGGAGACCTGGTCCAGCGAACCCTGGACCGGTCTCCCGTCACAGGCCCTCTGTCAGAGCCCGCACTTCTTCGGGCCCTCGAACACGCCCTCGCGGAACTTCGCCACCCGCTGGAACCCGGGGTCGACCGCGTTCTCGCCCTTCGCGTCACGGGCGGCGTAGTCGTAGCGCAGCAGCACGGTCACGGCCTCGTCGAAGTCGCCCGGCGAGAGCCCGAAGCCGTCCTGGCGCTGGAACACCGCGCCCGTGTACGCGCCGGCCAGGCACAGGGCGGCCGCGGAGGCGTCCTCGCCCTCGGTCGGCTTGCCCAGCGCGGCCAGCTCGGCCATCGCGTACCGGGTGGCGATCAGCGTGCCGGTCGCGTAGTCGCCCAGCTCCTTGTGCAGGGCCGGCAGGTCTTCCTTCGTGTCGATCTTGATCGTCTTGTCGGACGGGCAGTACGCGACGGGACCCTGGTCGCCGGAGCAGTCCGGTTCGGTCTGGGTGGCCTCGGCGCGCGGCGAGGGCCAGTTCTTGCCCGCCGCCGTGGCCAGGCCCTTGAAGTAGCCGTCGAGGTCGGGCGTCACGGACTCGAGCATCTCCGAGAACGGCAGGTTGCCGCCGTTGGCCCGGTCGCGGACGTTGGTGAACGCGCGCTGGGTGAACGTGCGGTTCTGCACGCTCATCGCCGCGCAGAACTTCGCGCCCTGCTCGAAGCCGTCCTGGAACGCGGCCACGCGGTCGAACGCGCTGCCGTGCGCCTGCTCGTCCTCCGGGGAGGTGCCGACCGGGTCGCGGAACGTGATCAGGGCGTTCAGCGCCTTGTCCAGGGCCTCCGAGCCGATGTCGAGGCGCTGCGACTTGCCGTCCGTCACGTTGCGCACGAACGAACCCGCGAAGCAGTCGGCCTGGGCCTCGGTGAGGATCGTCGGGTACTTCTCCGGCTCGCGGCGCTCGGCCTCCGGCGTGATGCCCATGCGGTTCTGCACGGCGTGGCCGATCTCGTGCGCCAGCACCACGACCACCGCGGCCTCGCCGAAGCGGTCCTGGAGCACCGGCAGCAGCGACGCGCGGTCCCACGCGATCGCGTCGGCGGCGGGGCAGAAGAAGGCGTTGCCCTCCACGTCCGAGGCCTTCTGCGTGCACGGCGGCGGCTTGGCGGTCGCGTCGGCCGTGTCCACCGAGTAGTAACCGCCGGTCAGCGGCTTCCACGGCTTGCCGAACGTCTTCTGGAACGTGTCCTTCCAGAACTCGTCGATGTCCGTGAGCGCCGTGGCGGCCAGCTTGTCGATCGGGCCGTTGTCCGTGCCGCGCACCTGGATGGTCTCGGTGGAGGCTTCCTTCTTCACCACCTTGGCGGCACGCGGGCGCCCCGGTATCTGGGCGGTGCAGCCCACCGCGAGCAGGGCGGTGGCGACGATCAGCGCGATGCTCCGGTGCCGCATGAACCCATTGTGCCTGCCGGTCGGCTCGGAGGGCGTCCTACTCGTCGAAGTCAGGCGCATACCCATGCCAACGTGCGGCGGGCGGATCAGGTTCACCCGGCTGGACCCGTCCCGGTGCGGACACCTGCCCGCACCGGGACGGCCCGCTCAGTCCGCTTCGCCCAGCACCCCGGGCACCTCGGGAACCAGCCACAACACGCCCGACGGCGGCAGCTGGAGCACCGACGAGTACGGCCGCCCGTGCCACGGCCTGGCCTCCGCCTCGACGCCGCCGAGGTTACCCACGCCGGAACCGCCGTAGTGCGACGCGTCCGTGTTCACGAGCTCCTTCCACCGGCCGCCGGCCGGCAGACCGACCCGGTAGTCGTGGTGCGGCTGGCCGGAGAAGTTCGCCACGCACACGAGCTGCGAGCCGTCCTCACCGATCCGCACGAACGACAGCACGTTGCCGCCCGAGTCGTTCGCGTCGATCCACTGGAAGCCCTCGGGCGTGACGTCGTGCGAGAACAGCGCCGCCGCCTGCTTGTACACCGAGTTCAGGTCGCGCATCAGCTTCTGGATGCCCTGGTGCAGCGGCTCCTGCTCGACCAGGTGCCAGTCGAGCGACCGCGACTCCGACCACTCCTGGCGCTGCCCGAACTCGCCGCCCATGAACAGCAGCTGCTTGCCGGGGTGCGCCCACATGAACGCCAGCAGCGAACGCACGCCCGCCGCCTTGTTCCAGTCGTCACCCGGCATCCGGGTCCACAGCGAACCCTTGCCGTGCACCACCTCGTCGTGCGAGAGCGGCAGCACGAAGTTCTCGCTCCACGCGTAGACCAGCGAGAACGTCATCTCGTTGTGGTGGAACGAGCGGTGCACCGGCTCACGCGACAGGTAGTGCAGCGTGTCGTGCATCCAGCCCATGTTCCACTTGAAGCCGAACCCGAGCCCGCCCAGGTGCGTCGGCCGCGTCACGCCCGGCCACGCCGTCGACTCCTCGGCGATCATGACGATGCCGGGGTGGCGCTTGTAGACGGTCGCGTTCAGCTCCTGCAGGAACCGCACCGCGTCGAGGTTCTCGCGCCCGCCGAACTCGTTCGGCAGCCACTGGCCCTCCGGCCGCGAGTAGTCGAGGTAGAGCATCGACGCCACGGCGTCCACGCGCAGGCCGTCGAGGTGGAACTCCTCGATCCAGTACAGCGCGTTGGCGACGAGGAAGTTGCGGACCTCGTTGCGGCCGAAGTCGAAGACGTACGTGCCCCAGTCGAGCTGCTCGCCGCGGCGCGGGTCGGCGTGCTCGTACAGCGGCGTGCCGTCGAACTTCGCGAGCGCCCAGGCGTCCTTCGGGAAGTGCGCGGGCACCCAGTCGACCAGCACGCCGATGCCGCGCTGGTGCAGCGTGTCGACGAAGTACCGGAAGTCGTCGGGCGTGCCGAACCGCGAGGTCGGCGCGTAGTACGAGGTGACCTGGTAGCCCCACGAGCCGCCGAACGGGTGCTCGGCCACGGGCAGCAACTCGACGTGGGTGAAGCCCATATCGGCGACGTACTCGGCCAGCTGTACCGCCAGCTCCCGGTAGGACAGGCCCGGCCGCCACGAGCCCAGGTGCACCTCGTAGATGCTCATCGGCTCGCGCACCGGCGCGCGCCCGGCGCGCGCCGCCATCCACGCCTGGTCGTCCCAGGCGTGCCGCGAGGTGTACACCACCGACGCGGTGGCGGGCGGTTTCTCGGCCGCGGCCGCCATCGGGTCGGCCTTCTCCCGCCACACCCCGTCCCGGCCGCAGATCGCGTACTTGTACCGGGTGCCCTCGGTGACGCCCGGCACGAACAGCTCCCACACCCCGGATCCGCCGAGCGAGCGCATCGGGTAGGCGCGGCCGTCCCAGTAGTTGAAGTCGCCGGTGACGCGGACCCCGTGGGCGTTCGGCGCCCAGACGGCGAACGCCGTGCCCGGCGCGGTGTCGTTAACAGGGCCGACCTCGCTGACGTGCGCGCCGAGCACCCGCCACAGCTCCTCGTGCCGTCCCTCGGCGATCAGGTGCAGGTCGAACTCACCCAGCGTGGGCAGGTGCCGGTACGGGTCGTCGCGCACCTCCTCCCTGGCCTCCGGGCCGGAACCGTAGACTGTGGCGATCCGGTAGCCGGGCACCTTCTCGTCCGGCACGGTGACGGCGAAGACGCCCTGGTGCACGTGCGTCATGGGCAGCCTGCGGCCGTCGTCGAGGACGGCGGTCACCGACTTCGCCATCGGCCGGAGCGCGCGGATGATCACCCCGTCGGGACCGGGGTGCGCGCCGAGCACCGAGTGCGGGTCGTAGTGCTGTCCCGCGACGATCCGTTCGATCTCACCCAGGCTGAGGTCAGCCAGGTTGGGGTCAGGCTGTGTCATAGCGGCCACTCGATCCGTAACGGCGCCAGCAGGCGCTATAGCTCGGCAATGGACTCTAGCGGAATGGGGACCCAGGCCGGCCGGTTCCTGGCCTCGTAGATGACCTCGTACACGGCCTTGTCGAGCAGCATCGCACGAAGCAGGACCGAGTTCTCCGCCGGGTCCAGGCCGCCGGCGGCGGCGTAGCCGGCGCAGAAC
>NZ_DASVFL010000164.1:0-8174 GCF_036380075.1 Lentzea sp.
CGCCGCAGGTCATCGAGACCGTGCCCGGCGCCGGCTACCGGTTCGGGTCATGACGCTGCGGACCAGGCTGACGGCCTGGTACGCCGGGGTGTTCCTGATCGCGGGCATCGCGCTGATCGGTCTCAACTACTGGCTGCTCGCCGAGTGGACGCCGGTGTCGGGCGGGATGGCGGTCTCGAGGGCCGTCCCGGCGGAGCAGCTGCCCTCGTACGTCGACATCACCGGCGTGGACGGGGTCGCCGCCGCGCAGCTGCCCGCCGACACGCTCGTGTACACCGCTGACCAGGTCAAGTCGGACACCATGGACACGGTCCTCTGGCAGTCGGTCATCGCGTTGCTGGTCGCCGCCGTGATCGCCGTCTGGCTCGGGTGGGTGGTGGCGGGCAGGGTGCTGGCGCCGCTGCACTCGATCACCACGACCGCGCACCGGCTGGAGGCGGAACGGCTGGACCAGCGCATCGAGCTCGACGGGCCGCCCGACGAGCTCAAGGAGCTCGCGGACACCTTCGACGGCATGCTCGACCGGCTCGCGTCGTCGTTCGACAGCCAGAAGCGGTTCGTCGCGAACGCCTCGCACGAGCTGCGCACGCCGCTCGCGGTGCAGCGGACGTTGATCGAGGTGGCGCTGGCCGCGCCGGACGCCACCGACGAGGTCCGCCGGCTCGGCGCGCACCTGCTCGACACCAACGAGCGGAGCGAGAGGCTCATCGACGGGCTGCTGGTGCTCGCGAAGAGCGACCGCGGCCTCACGTCGCGTGAGCTCGTGTGGCTCGACGAGGTCGTCGACGACGAAGTGGCGTCCTGCGAGACACTTGCCGCGGAGAAAAAAGTCACGTTTGTGGTGGAGACTCGCAGGTATCTGGTCGACGGCGATCCTGTCTTACTTTCCCAGCTCGTCGGCAACCTGTTGCGCAACGCCGTCCTCTACAACCGGCCGGGCGGTTCCGTCTCGGTACGCCTTGATCAAGAACTCGTCGTGACCAACACCGGCCCCACCGTGCCTGCCCAGGCAGTACCCGGGTTGTTCGAGCCCTTCCGACGTCTGCGCGACCGCACGGGGACCGCCGGATCGGGCCTCGGGCTGTCGATCGTGCAGTCCGTCGCGAAGGCCCACCAGGGCTCGGCGAAGGCTCGTCCGAACGGAGGAGGCGGGCTGGTGGTCCAGGTGAACCTTCCGGAAACGGGAGTGCGGCAACCCTCGTGAACTGGCAAGATCACGTAGAGATATCGGCGAGTCTCCCACCTGTGGACGCCTCGTTGTCCTAACGTTGTCTGCTGGCGAGGTGCGAATTCAGGGAGGCCACGATGCGAGCGCTGCGAGTCATCGGGCTCGACGAGGACGGCAAGTCCGTCATCCTCGAGGACCCCGAAAACCGCGGCGAGCGCTTCACGCTCCCCGCAGACGAGCGCCTTCGGGCGGCCCTGCGCGGTGACCTGGCGCGCCTCGGCCAGATGCAGATCGAGTCGGGCGAGGCCCAGATGCGGCCGCGCGAGATCCAGGCCCGCATCCGCGCCGGCGAGTCGATCGAGCAGGTCGCGGCGGCCTCCGGCATGCCGGCGAACCGGATCGAGCGCTTCGCCTACCCCGTGCTCCTCGAGCGCTCCCGCACGGCCGACATGGCCCAGCGCGCGCACCCGGTCCGCGAGGACGGCCCGGACGTGCAGACGCTCGGCGAGGTCGTCGCGCACTCGTTCGGGATGCGCGGCCACGACCTGTCCGACACGAAGTGGGACTCGTGGAAGGGCGACGACGGCCGCTGGATCGTGCAGCTGCACTGGACGACCGGGCGCTCGGACAACCGCGCGCACTGGGCGTTCCACCCGGGTGCGCAGGGCGGCACGGTCACGGCGCTCGACGAGGCCGCGGTCGACCTGATGGACCCGAACCCGAACCGGACGCTCCGCACGGTGCGCCCGGTGACGCAGCTCGCGCGGCAGGCGCTGGAGGCGACTCCGGTCCTCCCGGCGTCGATGCCGATGCTCGAGGAACCGGCACCCGTGCCGGTTCCCGCGCAGGCACCGCCTCCGGCTCCGGCGCCCGTCGTGGCCGAGACGCCGGTCCACGTGCCCGTCCAGGAGAAGCAGCCGGAACCCGAGCCCGCTCCCGCCCCGCCGGCACCGCCGGTGAAGAAGGAGCAGGAACCCGCCGCGGAGAAGCAGGTCCGCAACGACCCTCCTCCGAAGCGGGGGAAGAAGAACCACCCCATCGTCCCGTCGTGGGAAGACGTTTTACTCGGCGTGCGGTCGAACCGCTGAGTGAGGCGCCGACGCCGTGGGACGTCGTGTCGCGCTGGCTGCCGGAGTGGGTGCACTCCTCGGGCTGGCCTGGTGGGGAATGTTCGAGCTCATCGCCTCCGGGGCGGTCTGCACGTTCGACGACTGGGGTTGTCTCAGCACGTTCGTGACGACCGTTCCGGTCTTCGCGGTGGTGGCGGCGGTCCTGGGCGGGATCGCGCTGCGTTCGTCGGGTGAGTCGCGGGCATGGCTGGTGGCCGTGCCCGCGACCCTCATGGCCGTGGTGGCGATGATCTTCCTGCTCGCCGTGCCGTGGCTCGGTTTCGCGGTGTTCGCGGTGCTGTACGCGCTGCTCGCCGTGCTCACGTCGGCACGGCGTGAAGGTGCTGTGGAGGGTTCGTGAAGAACGGCCTCCGCTGGTCGTTCTTCCGATAGTCCTTGGCGCATGGTGTTGCGCACGGCCCTCGGGGCCGTCGTCGGAACGGTGGTCGGTGGCGGGTTCGTCGTCACCCTCGACGCGTGGGGCTGGTACTGCTCTCCCGGCTGGGGACGCACCGGTTGCGGTGTCGGGCTCCCGGCCACCTACGGGCTGGTCTTCGGGTTCTGGACGGCCGTCGCGGCCGTGCTGGTCCTCGCCGGGTTCCGGGCGCTGCGCGCGCGGCGCGGGTGGTGGACAGCCGGGATCGGCGCCGCGCTGTGGATCGTGCTGGTCGTGGGGGCCGTCGTCGTCGAGACGCGCTACCTCGACCTGTACCAGGCGGAGGGTCGCGAGTTCATGGTGACCGCGTACGTGCTCGCGGCCTGCGTCGCCTACGCGGTCGCGGCGCTGTGCGGGCCGCGTGCGTCCGCGCCTGGCGGAACGAGCCTCGCGTCGTCATGATCGACGGCATGAGGACGGTCACGGCGGCGCTGGTGGGCGCGGTGTGCGGCACCGGGTGGCTGCTGTCGCTCGACCCTCTCGGAAACCTGCCGTGCGACGGCAGCGGGATCGGCTGCGCGCTGCTCTCGCTGCTCGTCCTGGTTCCGGCGCTGGTGGTCGTCTGGGTGCTCGTGGGGTGGGGCCTGCTGCGGGTCGCGCGGCTCCCGGCGGCGGGACCGACCGCCGCCGCCGGCACCGCCTGTGCCGTGGTGCTGGCGCTGCTCGGCGGCGTGCTGCTGCGGTTTCTCGGCATCGCACTGCCGGACGAGACCGCGCTCGTCGTGGTCGCGGTGGCGGGAGCGGGCGGGTACGCCTTGGCTGCCGCGGTGGCCGCTGGTTACGGTGGCAGGCGTGACCGAACAGAGCACCGCGGGTAAGACGGGCAGGGCGGGGCGCCGGCTGCTGTTCCGGGTCGTCCTCTCGATGGCCGTCGGGGCAGGGCTCGTGCTCGGCTGGACGTGGGCGTACGAGTCGGGCTTCCTCAAGTCGTGGCTCGACAGCACGTCGATGTCGACGTTCCTGCTGCTCGTGCTGGTCGGGCTGCCGCTCGCGCTGGTGTCGTCGCTGGTGCTCGCCGGGCCGGTCCTGTGGGTCTTCGGCGTGCGGCCGGTGTGGCCGGTCATCCTGCTCGGGCCGGTCGTGCTGGGCATCGGGCTCTACTTCAAGGTGCACGAGCCCGCGATGGCCTGGTTCACGAACCGGCACCACGCCGAGGCGTTGCTCGCGGCCGTCGCCTACGGGCTCGTCGCGCTGGTGACGTTCAAGAGGTCGTAGGGACCTCGTCGAGCAGGTTCAGGTCCCAGCCCTCGCTCTCGCACCAGTCCTCGGCCTCCTCGCGGGAGACGGACCTGGCGTGCCGCGGCCTCGGGCCCGGCAGGTGGTCCCAGCCGTCGGGGGCCAGCACGTAGCTCGCGCCGTCACGGGTGGCGATGAGCCGTCCGTGTGGAAACGCCATCGTCTGCTCGGTTCGCAGATACCGCGTCATGGTGGTCATCGTGCCCTTGACCTCGACCTAAGTCGAGACAGCAGGCTCCGGTGAGGAGAAAAACCGGATGCCGAGGCGGGTCGTCCTTCGTAGTTTGGGGGTGACCTGGAGGGGGCTCGTCGCGTGAGCGATCAACGTAACTCGACAATCAGGACCTTGCGGAGGTTGTGGCCGTACGTGCGGCCGCACCGCGCACGGATGGCTGTCGTGCTGTCGGCGACGATGCTCGCGATGCTGTGCGGTCTCGGCATCCCGCTGCTCACGCAGCGCATCGTCGACGGTCCGATCCAGAACAAGGAGACCGCGGTCCTGCCGTGGCTCATCCTGGGCGTGCTGGCGCTCGGGCTCAGCGAGGCCGGCCTGTTCTACATCCGGCGCAAGGTCGTCGCCCGGCCGGCGGCCGAGGTCGAGGCGCGCATGCGGTTCGACCTGTACCAGCGGCTGCAGCGGCTGCCGGTGTCGTTCCACGACAAGTGGCAGTCGGGTCAGCTGCTGTCGCGGGCGACCAACGACCTCACGACCGTGCGGCGGTTCGTGGCGTTCGCCGTCATCTTCCTGATCGTGAACAGCCTGGTCGTCCTGATCGGACTGGGCATCATCGCGGCGCTCTCGCCGTGGCTGGTGGTCGTGTCGCTGTGCGGCGCGCTGCCGTTGATCGTCATCTCGTTCTTATTCGAGTCGAGGTTCAAGGTCGTCGCGCGCAGGGCCCAGGACCAGGCGGGCGACCTGACCACGACGGTCGAGGAGTCGGTGCTCGGCATCCGGGTGCTCAAGGCGTTCGGGCGCGGGCCCGAGCTGTCGAAGCGGTTCCTGGCGCAGGCGCGGGAGCTGCGGGCGACCGAGCTGAACAAGATCTCGATCCTGGCCGCGCTGTGGTCGGTGCTGATCGTGCTGCCGGAGCTGTCGATCGCGGGCATGCTCGGCGTCGGCGCGATCGGCATCGTGAACGGGTCGATGACGGTCGGCACGCTGGTCGCCGCGGTCGCGGTGAGCGCCTACCTGCGCTGGCCGATCGACTCCATCGGCTGGCTGCTCGCCGAGACGAACCAGGCCGCCTCCGCGCTGGAGCGGTACTGGGAGGTCATCGACGAACCCGTCACGATCACCAGCCCGGCCTCGCCCACCCCCCTGCCCGCGCCGACGCGCGGGCACGTCCGTTTCGAGGGCGTGCGGTTCGCGTTCGAGGACGGCCGCGAGGTGCTCAAGGGCGTCGACCTCGACCTGCGTCCCGGCGAGACCGTGGCGCTGGTCGGCGCGACCGGGTCCGGCAAGACGACGCTGACCGCGCTGGTGCCGCGGCTGGCCGACGTGACGGGCGGCCGGATCACGCTCGACGGCGTCGACGTGCGGGACCTGTCGCTGGAGGACCTGCGCACGGCGGTCGGCACCGCGTTCGAGGAGCCGGTGCTGTTCTCCGCGTCGGTGACCGAGAACGTGGCGCTGGGCGTGCCCGACGTCGACGAGGAACGGGTGCGCGAGGCGCTGCGGGTCGCGAAGGCCGAGGAGTTCGTGGACGCGCTGCCGTGGGGTCTCGCGACCCGCATCGGTGAGCAGGGCCTGTCGCTGTCCGGCGGCCAGCGGCAACGGCTGGCGCTCGCGCGCGCGGTCGTCGGCAGGCCGGCGGTGCTGGTGCTGGACGACCCGCTGTCGGCGCTCGACGTCCACACCGAGGCCGAGGTGGAGGCGGTGCTGCGCCGGGTGCTGCGCGGCGTCACGGCGCTCGTCGTGGCGCACCGGCCGTCGACCGTGCAGCTGGCCGACCGGGTCGCGATGCTGGCCGACGGCCGGATCACCGCGTTCGGCACGCACCGGGAACTGTTGGAGCACAACGAGGAGTACCGGCGTCTGCTGTCCAGTCTGGACGCCGACGACAAGGTGGAAGAGGAGGTGGCGTCGTGAGCTCGGCACCCGTTCAGCCCGTGGCTGAGGAAGAGGAGTGGCGCGGCGTCGCCGCCGAGGAGATCGAGGAGATCTCCCACCGGACGGGCCTGCGCCTGCAGGCGAGGTCGCGCAGGCTGCTGGGGTCGTTGCTGCGCCCGCACGTCCGCCGCACGTCGCTGGCGATCGCCGCGGTGGTCGGCGGCAACCTCGCGAACCTCGCGGGCCCGTTGCTGATCGCCGCCGCGATCGACAGGGGCATCCCGGCCGCGATCGGCGGCGGTCCGATGGTCCTGGTGTGGTGCGTCGTCGGCTACGCGGTCTGCGCGGGGCTGACGACGTTCCTGCGCTGGGCGTTCCTGCGGATCTCCGGCCGCGTCGGCCAGGACCTGCTGCTGGACCTGCGCGGGCGGATCTTCCGGCACTCGCAGGGGTTGTCGGTGGGCTTCCACGAGTCGTACACGTCCGGCAAGGTCATCGCGCGGCTGACGAGCGACGTCGACGCGTTGCAGGACCTGCTGGAGGAGGGCCTCGACAGCCTGTTCAACGCGGCGCTGTCCGTGGCGGGCATCGCGGTGATCCTGATCTGGCTCGACGCCCCGCTGGCGTCGGTCGTGATCGCGGGCTTCATCCCGGCGTACTTCGTCTGGCGCTGGTTCCGCCGCCGCTCGATGGACGCCTACCGCGGCACGCGCGGCGCGATCGTGAAGATCATCGTGCAGTTCGTGGAGTCGATGAACGGCATCCGCGCGGTGCAGGCGTTCCGGCGCCAGCCCCGCAACGAGCAGATCATGACGGGCTTCAACGGCCAGTTCCGCGACGCGAACACCGACGCGCTGGGCGTGATGGCCGCGTTCACCGCGACGATCCGCACCATCGGCAACGTGTCGCTGGCCGTCGTGCTGGCGTGGGGCGCCTACCGCGTCACGGGCGGCTCGATGGAGCTGGGCGTGCTGGCGGCGTTCACGCTGTACCTGCGCCGCTTCTACGACCCGTTCGACGAGCTGGCGATGTTCGCGAACTCGTACTCCTCCGCCACCGCCGCGCTGGAGAAGATCTCCGGCCTGCTGGAGGAGGAACCCTCGGTGCCGGAACCGTCGTCGCCGGTCGCCCTGCCGCACGCGCGGGGCGCGATCTCCTTCGACGCCGTCGAGTTCCGCTACCCCGGGACGTCCCGGCTGGTGCTGCCGACGTTCTCGCTCGACGTTCCGGCCGGCCAGACCGTGGCACTGGTCGGCGCGACCGGTGCCGGCAAGACCACGCTGGCCAAACTGGTGGCACGCTTCTACGACGCGTCGTCCGGCGCGGTGCGGCTCGACGGCGTGGACCTGCGTTCAGTGGCGGACACGGACCTGCGCCGGGCCGTGGTGATGGTGACGCAGGAGAACTTCCTGTTCTCCGGCTCGGTCGCGGACAACATCGCCCTGGGCCGTCCGTCGGCGTCCCGCGCCGAGGTCGAGGCCGCGGCGGCCGAGGTGGGGGCGCACGAGTTCATCGCCGCGCTGCCGGACGGGTACGACACCGACGTCCGCAAACGCGGTGGGCGGCTGTCCGCCGGGCAGCGGCAGATGGTGGCGTTCGCGCGGGCTTTCCTCGCCGATCCCGCCGTGCTGGTGCTGGATGAGGCAACATCATCGCTGGACGTGCCCACCGAACGTGCGGTGCAGGCGGCACTGGAGACGGTGCTGGCCGACCGGACGGCGTTCATCATCGCCCACCGGCTGTCCACGGTCCTGATCGCGGACCGCGTGCTGGTGCTCGATGGTGGCATTGTGGTGGAGGACGGCTCCCCCGCGGAGCTGATCGGTGAGCAGGGCCGGTTCGCCGCCCTGCACACGGCCTGGCGCGACTCGCTCGCGTAGGGCCTTTGGTCGCGTTCGCGCCAATGGGGATCTGGCGCGAACGCGACCTCACGTTTGCCGGGCGAGTTCCAGCGTGGTCCTGTTGCGTTGTCCCCGTGCCTGTTCCAGTGTGGTCATGCAACTCGGACGAAAGACCTGGGTGGCATCGCCGCTTCGCGACGATTGCGATTGGGGCTTGACTTCGGGGCCCTTGCGAGGCGCTGTGGTCGGCCGGAAAACGGCCGGACGCTTCGCGACCGGCCGAGCCCGAAAGGGGTAGCACCTCGCACCCAAAGTCAAGCCCCAATCGCACAAG
>NZ_DASVFL010000165.1:0-2189 GCF_036380075.1 Lentzea sp.
GCTACGGCCAGGACCAGGGTTACTGATAAGGGGGCACGCGAGCGCCCCGCGAGGGACCGGTCGAGGTCCGTCAACTTCATCCGGTTTCTGACACCGGATCACCGACAGCAGCCGCGCCTCTATGGGTCACCTGGCGATGGACAGCGAACGATCAGCAACTAGTGGTCGCGGCTGCAAGTTCGTCGGGGGTCACGCAGCGATCCGATCGAGTAACCGGTGGAGGTCTGTTCGATCGAAGCGCCAGTCGAAGGGGTGGGCGGCGTCGTTGTAACGCTTCTCGAATGCTGTGATCTTCTTGGCGAGGTCCTCGAGGTTGGCGAAGTCATCCGGCGTGAGCAGCTTGCGCTGAATGACGGAGAAGTAGATCTCGACCTGGTTCAGCCATGATGCGTGCACGGGTAGGTGGATCATCTGCGCGTTCGGGAAGGCGTCGTGTAGCCGGGCGGCGGCGGTCCAGCCGCGGTGTGAGGAGCCGTTGTCGACGACCCAGAACACCCGACGCGCGGAGGCGTAGGGCTGGCTGGTCATCACTTTCTCGACGAGTTCGGTGAACGGCGTGATGCCGGTGGTGGGTGCGCAGTGTCCGATTACGTGGGCGCGGTGCACGTCGTAGGCGGCGAGATGGGCGAGGGTGCCGTGCCGCCGGTACTCGCTTTCCACGCGCATCGGCTGTCGCCCCGGTCGTGCCGGCGCGCTGGGGTGGATGCGGGTGCGGGCCTGCACGCCGGGTTTCTCGTCCGCGCTGAGGACGTAGTCGTGCCCTCCGAGGGGTTCGCCGTCGAACACGCGCGCATACAGGTCCAGCACGCGGGCGGCTTTGGCGGCGAAGTCAGGGTCGCGCGGAAAGATCCACGAGCGGTGCTGCCACGGCTTGATCGCGTCACTGGCGAGCCATCTGCGCACGGTCGAGGCCGACACCGAACCCACGATGCCGCGGTTGGCGGCTTCGGCTGCCAGATCGGGGCAGGACCACTTGGCCAGCGGAGTGTCGCTGTCGGCGGGCAGCTCGCAGGCCATCGCCTTTACCTCAGCCACCACGGTGGCGTCAAAGGTGCGTGGCCGCCCGCTTCTGGGCAGGTCACGCAGCCCGTCCAAGCCATGCTCGCTGAAGCGGCGCCGCCACTTACGCACGGTGTCCACGCCGACCGCAACGTCGCGTGCGATCGCGGCGTTGGTTGCGCCGTCGGCAGCGGCGAGCACGATCCGGGCACGCAGCACGTCACGATGTTCGCCGCTAGAGCGGCGGGCGCGGGCGAGCAACAGCCGCCGCTGCCCGTCCGTGAGAGCGATCCGGTGCAAGGTCGTCACAGGCATGGGCACGGTTGTGCCGCACCCGCGGCACGCTGCCGTGTTGACACGCTGACACCTCGGCAATCATGGCCTTCGTGCCTGCCACGCCTCCCGACTCGACCAAGCGGTCGCTGCGCTCCCGGCTGATCACCCGCACACGTGAACGCTGGCCCGACCTGGCCGACCTGACCATCCGCCACCGCGGACAGTTCGTCTACGTCGACGGCGAACTGCGCGATGGAACCACGCTCCCACTCTTCCGGCTGCGCTACGGCGGATCGGCGAACAGCTGGGGTTTCGCGATCCACCTCGCCGGCCGCGACAGCTACGAGGACGCCGCCCTGCCCAGCGGCTACCCCGTCGATACCCCCGAAGAAGCACTCGACTGCGCCTGCGGCCTCTACCTCAACGACCCCACCGCCTGGACCAAACCCCCGACGAACTAACGGGCGAGACCACTAGCTTCGTCGACTTCGACGTCGGCCGGCCCGGGGGGCTGCTCGGCCTGGTGCCAGGCCGGTCCGGCGCTGCAGTAGCGGCCTGGCTGGCCGCCCGCAACCTGGCCTGGCGGGGCTGGAGTCGAGGTGGTTGCGCTGGACCCGTCCGCGCCGTTTGCCGCGGCGATCCGCCGGCTGCTACCGCACGCCACGATCGTGGTCGACCACTGCCACCTGGTGCGGCTGGCCAACCAGATGGTCACCGACGTCCGCCAGTGCGTCGCCCGCGCCCAGCTCGGCCGCGGCCGCAAGAGACCCAGCCTGGGCGCACCGGCAGCTGCTGCTCGCCGCCGGGAACCGGCTGTCCCCCCGCGGGCTGGCCCGGCTCGAGCGGCTGCTCGCCGCCGACGCCCCAACCGACGAGATCGGCGCCGCCTGGGGCGTCAAGGAGTTGCCCCGCCA
>NZ_DASVFL010000166.1:0-20278 GCF_036380075.1 Lentzea sp.
GTCCGCCAGTCCCGAGAGCACCGGCCCGCCCACCAGGTCCGGCAGGAACGTCAACGCGTACGTCAGCGCCGTCAGCCCCGTGCTCGCCGTCCGGTCGTAGACGTGCACCGTGAGCGCGACCCGCGCGAACTGGTCCCCGGCGACCGACACCACGTGCGCCACGAACAGGGCGCGGAACTCCCGGTCCTGGGCGAGCGCGCGGTAGCCGGGCATGCGCTCCAGGATGGATCACCGGCCGATCGGCGGCCAGAACGCACACCGGTGATCCGGTGCCCCTGTTGCCGACATACCGACCGGTCGGTACCCTCCGAGTCGTGGGTGACACGACACTTCCGCAGCAACCCCTCGTCGACGCGCTGGTGTTCGACTGGGGCGGGGTCCTGACGGTCTCCGTGCCCGAGTTCGTCGGCGCGTGGCTGCACGCCGAGGCCATCGACCGCGAGGTCTACGGCCGCATCATGCGCGAGTGGATGAGCCGCGACGCGCTGCCGGGCAACCCCGTCGCCCGCCTGGAGACCGGGGAGCTGACCGTGGCCGAGTTCGAACGGCTGCTGGCCGCCGAGCTCATCACCACCTCCGGTGCGCGCATCGACGAGGCCGGGCTGCTGCGGCGCATGTTCGGCGGCGCCACCCCCGACCCGGCGATGGTCGAGCTCGTCCGCAAGGCCCGCGCCGCGGGTCTGCACACGGCGCTGCTGTCCAACAGCTGGGGTGAGGGCTACCCGAAGGACCTGCTGGTCGAGCTGTTCGACACCGTCGTGATCAGCGGCCGCGTCGGGCTGCGCAAACCCGACGAGCGCATCTACCGCCACACCCTCGACCAGGTCGGCGTCGAGGCCGGGCGGGCGGTGTTCTTCGACGACGCGCCCGTCAACGTCGAGGCAGCGCGGGCCGTGGGCATGCACGCCTTCCGCCACACCGACGCCGACAGCACCCGCACGAACCTCGCCACCCTCGGAGTGAACCTGTGACCGACCTGCCCGGACCGGATCTGCCCGGCTCCGAACTGCCCGGACTCGACCTGGACGCGCTGGCCGCACACCTGGGCACGGGCCCGCTGACCGGCGAGCTGTTCCGCGGCGGCCGCTCCAACCTCACCTACAGCGTCACCGACGGCACGCAGCGGTGGGTGCTGCGCCGCCCGCCGCTGGGCCACGTGCTGGCGACCGCGCACGACATGGCGCGCGAGTTCCGGGTCATCTCCGCCCTCGCCGACACCTCCGTGCCCGTGCCGCACGCCTACCGGCTCGTCGAGGACCCGGCGGTCATCGGCGCGCCGTTCTACCTCATGGAGCAGATGCCCGGTGCCGCGCTGCGCGAGCGGTCGCAGTGCCCGTGGCTCACCCCGGACATGGCGACCTCGATCTCGCACCGCCTGGTCGACGTGCTCGCCGACCTGCACTCCGTCGACCCGGCCTCCGTCGGCTTGGGGGACTTCGGCCGCCCGGAGGGGTTCCTGGCCCGGCAGGTCAAAAGGTGGGGCAAGCAGCTCGACGCCTCCCGCAGCCGCGACCTGCCCGGCATCGACGAGCTGCGCGACAAGCTCGCCGCCACCGTCCCGGACTCGCCGCGGGCCACGATCATCCACGGCGACTACCGCCTCGACAACGCACTCGTCACGCGGGACCCGCTGGACATCAGCGCCGTCCTGGACTGGGAGATGGCCACCCTCGGCGACCCGCTCGCCGACCTCGGCCTGCTCTACGTCTACTGGGCCGGCCTCGGCTCCGACCCGAACACCGGCAGCGACCCCATCACCGGCGGGGTGACCTCGTTGCCCGGGTTCCCGACCGCCGACGAGCTCGTCGCCCGCTACACCGCCCGCACCGGCACCGACACCTCCGGGCTCGGCTGGTACGTCGCCTTCGGCTACTTCAAGCTCGCCGTGATCGTCGAGGGCATCCACTTCCGCTTCGCCAGCGGCAAGACCGTCGGCGCCGGCTTCGAGAAGCTCGGCGCGTTCACCGTCCCGCTCGTGCGGCAGGGACTCGCCGCCGCCCACAAGGAGCTCTGAGTCATGGACTTCGCCTTCGACGCCAAGACCGAGGAACTGCGCACCAGGCTCCTCACGTTCATGGACGAGTTCGTCTACCCGGCCGAGGCCGTGCTGGAACAGCAGCTGCACGACGCCGCCGACCCGTGGGAACGCCAGCCGGTCCTCGCCGAGCTCAAGGACGAGGCCCGCCGCCAGGGCCTGTGGAACCTGTTCCTCCCGGACGCCGAGCACGGCGGCGGCCTGACGAACCTGCAGTACGCGCCGCTCGCCGAGATCACCGGCCGCAGCCCCCACCTCGCACCCGAGGCGCTCAACTGCGCCGCGCCGGACACCGGCAACATGGAAGTCCTCGCCATGTTCGGCACCGACGAGCAGAAGAAGCAGTGGCTGCAGCCGCTGCTCGACGGCGAGATCCGCTCCGCGTTCTGCATGACCGAACCCGACGTCGCCTCCTCCGACGCCACCAACATCGCCACCCGCATCGAACGCGACGGCGACGACTACGTCATCAACGGCCGCAAGTGGTGGTCCTCGGGCGCGATGAACCCGAACTGCGCGATCTTCATCGTGATGGGCAAGACCGACCCCGGCGCCGACCGGCACCGCCAGCAGTCGCAGATCCTCGTCCCGCGCGACACCCCCGGTGTCCGCGTCGAACGCGAGATGCGCGTCTTCGGCTACGGCGACCACGCCCACGGCGGCCACGCCGAGATCGTCTTCGACGACGTCCGCGTCCCCGCCTCCAACCTGATCGCGGGGGAGGGCGAGGGCTTCGCGATCGCGCAGGCGCGCCTGGGCCCCGGCCGCATCCACCACTGCATGCGCCTGATCGGCATGGCCGAACGCGCCCTCGAGCTGATGTGCCGCCGCGCCGTGTCACGCGTGGCGTTCGGCAAGCCCATCGCCACCCAGGGCGTCGTGCAGGAGTGGATCGCCGAGGCCCGCGTCCGCATCGAACAGGCCCGCCTGCTCGTGCTCAAGACCGCGTGGCTGATGGACACCGTCGGCAACAAGGGCGCCCACACCGAGATCCAGGCCATCAAGATCGGCACCCCGCTGATGACCGAGTGGGTCCTCGACAAGGCCATCCAGGCCCACGGCGCCGGCGGCGTCAGCCAGGACACCCCGCTCGCCGAGCTGTGGGCCGCCGCCCGCACCCTGCGCCTGGCCGACGGACCCGACGAGGTCCACCGCATGTCCCTGGCCAAGCGGGAGCTGAAGAAGTACCTGTAGAGCGTTACAGGTAGAGGCAGAACGGGTGACCGTCCGGGTCGAGCAAGACCCGGACGTCGTCCTGCGGCTGCACGTCCGCGAGCACCGCCCCGCACGCCACCGCGTGCCCGGCCGCGGCGTCGAGGTCGTCGACCTGGACGTCCAGGTGCTGCGTCGCGACCGGTTCGCCCGCCCTGGCCGGCCACACCGGCCGCCGGAACTCGTGTTCGCGTTCCAGGTTCACCGTCATCCCGCCCGGCGTGCGGACCTGCGCCCAGTCGTCCCCCAGCGCCGAGGGCTCCACGCCGAACAGCCGCGCGTAGAACTCCGCCAGCACCCGTGGCCGCGCCGTGCCGATGGTGACCGCGTTCAACCGCATCACCTGGCCACCGCCTCGCGTGCCGCCAGCGCCGCCCGGCAGGCGTGCACGAAGTCCCAGAACACCTCGGTCGTGGTGTGGCGGCGGTCCGAGCGCGAGTTCTCCTCGAACATCGCCGTGCGCAGCGGCGTGGTCAGCTCCAGCTGCGCGCCCCGCCCCGACCGCGTGCGGTTGGCGATGTTCGCCCGGTCGTAGCCGCCCAGCACCGGGTGGTCGGCGGCGTCGACCGTGTGGAACCCGGCGCGGCGCAACCGGGTCAGCAGCTCCGCGCGCAGCAGCGCGTCGCGGCCGCCGACGAGCACCGCCCGGTCGTGGTCCTCCAGGCCCGCCGCCGCGGCGGTGCAGCCGTGCAGGCCCAGGGCGTGGGTGGCACCGGAGACGAGGGCGCGGGCCACGCGGTCGTCGCAGTGCGACGACGTCACGTGCAGCTCGTCGTTGGCCGCGGTGCGCAGGCCCTCGAACATCCAGTAGTCGTGCGTCTGGCCGATCGGCACCCGCGTGCCGGGGTGCAGGCCCGCGACCGCGAGGCACAGCTCCGACGTGCCGACCTCGATGCCGCCGCCGTGCGGGGCGAGGACGACGGAGGGGGTGCGGGGCCGGTGCCGCTTGAACCGGCGCCGGTAGTCGACCCGTTCCACCAGTCGGGGATCGGCGTAGAGGTCGGTGTTGGACGCGTAGAAGTCCAACGCCGCCCATGGGGGCTGGGGTCTCATGGCGGGCGGAAGCCTACCTGGCATCACCCGGTCGGCTGCCGCCCGCCGGGGTGAGTCAGGCGTCGATCTGCTTGGGCGTCTCGTCGGCCGAGGTGATCGCGATCTTGCGGGGCTTCGCGCGTTCGGCGATGGGGATCCGCAGCGTCAGCACACCCGCGTCGTACTGCGCGTCGATGTGCTCGGTGTCGAGGGTGTCGCCGAGGAACAGCTGGCGGGAGAACACGCCCAGCGGCCGCTCCGACACCTGCATCTCCACGTCCGTGCCCACGGGCCGGCGTTCCGCCTTGACCGTCAGCACGTTGCGCTCGACGTCGAGCTCGATCGCGTCCGGGGACACGCCCGGCAGGTCGAAGCACACGACGAACCGGTCGCCGTCGCGGTAGGCGTCCATCGGCATCGCCGTGGGCCGCGACCACGTGCCCGAACCGCCGAACACCTGCTGCGTCAGCCGGTCCAGCTCGCGGAACGGGTCAGTGCGCATCAACATCTGACACCTCCTGTTTGTTCTCGTGGACTGTCAATGCGCTGCCCCACCGTTGTAGCATGTCGTCGAAACGATGACAAGTGCCGAGTGTCATCGGGAGGACGACATGACGAACGACTACGACGCGGTCCGCGCCGCGGCCGCCGAACCGGGCACCGCCACCGAGGTGCTGGCGGCGTTGATGCTGCTCCGGCAGCTGCGCGACGAGCTGTCGGGCTGGGAGCCGCAGCTGATCGAGGCCGCCCGCGCCCTCGGCACCAGCTGGGCCGACCTCGCCCCCGCGCTCGGCGTCGCCAGCAGACAGGCGGCGGAGAAGCGCTACCTGCGCGTGCGGCGCACCGGCGAGCCCGGCACCGGCGACGAACGCGTCCAGGCCGAACGCGACCGCCGCGCCGGCGACAAGGCTGTCGCCGCCTGGGCCCGCGAGAACGCCGCCGTGCTGCGCGGGCTCGCCGCCAGGGTGGGACCGCACGACGCCGCGGTGCAGCAGGCGCTGGCCGGGCAGGACGCGGCCGGTCTGCTCGGGCCGCTCGCGGACGCCGGACCGGGACTGCGGGCGAGCCAGCCCGGACTCGCCGACCGCATCGCCGCCCTCGGCGACCAGACCGACCAGGTCCGCCTCGGCGCACACCACCGCAGGTCCGGCCACTGACCGACCGCGTCCGGGGGTGACACCGCCACCCCGGACGCGTCTACAGCAGAGTGATCGTGCCCGCCGAGGCGTCCAGCTCCGCGGGCACGCCCAGCGGCAACGACCACGACCCGGCGCAGTGCCCGAACCCGAACTCGCCCAGGATCGGCACCCCCAGCCCCGACAACCGGTCCTGCAGCACCGACGCCACGTCACCGCAGCCCGTCCACGACCCCAGCACGATCCCCGACACCGGCTCGAACCAGCCCGCCCGCAGCAGCTGCGTCAGCAGCCGGTCCAGCCGGTACGGCTCCTCCCCGACGTCCTCCAGCAACGCCAGCGACCCGTCCGCCGGCCGCGCCCACCGCGGCCCGCCCACCGACGCCGCCAGCAACGCGCAGTTCCCGCCCGTGAGCACCCCGCGCGCGACACCGGGCACCAGCGGCACCCCCGCCGTCCACGACCGCACTCCCTCGAACAGCAGCGCGTGCAGCCGCGACTGCGCCAGCGGGTCGTCCACGAAGTCCGACGTCCCCGGCATCGGCCCGAACACCGTCGGCTGACCCACCAGGTTCAGCTCGGTGTGCAGCACCGTCACGTCCGAGGAGCCCACGAACACCCGCGGCGGCAGGTCCTTCCACGGCACCAGGTCCGTCATCCGCAGACACCCGTAGCCGCCGCGCACGCAGAACACCGCCGCCACGTCCGAGCACCAGCCCGACACGAACTCCGCCGCCCGCGCCTCGTCCGACCCCGCCAGATAGGGCAGCGACCACGGCGCGACCGCCGGCGCCGTCACCGCCAGCCCCCACGACCGCAGCACCCCGACCCCGGCGGCGAGCCGTTCGGGCAGCGCCGGACCGGCCGGGGACACCAGCGCGACCCGGTCCCCGGCGGACAGCACACTCACGACAGCGAGCTCACTTCGACAGCTCCAGCACCGGCACACCCGGCGGCACGAAGCCGAACACCTGCCCGTAGAACGACAGCTCCGCCTCCAGCGCCGCTTTGATGTTCTCGGCCTTGCGGAAACCGTGCTGCTCGCCCTCGAACGTGAGGTAGGCGTGCGGGATGCCCGACCCGGCCAGGTCAGCGGCGAACCGGTCCGCCTGCTCCGGCGGGCAGATCTCGTCCTCCAGGCCCTGCAGCAGCAGCACCGGGCCCGACACCGACCTGGCCTTCGCCGACGGCGACCGCTCGGCGTAGCGGTCCGCCGCCTCCGGCAGCGTGCCCACCAGGCCCTCGACGTAGCGCGACTCGAAGTCGTGCGTCTCGCCGCCCTCCGACGTCCAGCCCACCAGGTCCAGGATCGGGAACGCCACCATCCCGCACCGGTACACGTCCGTCGAGGTCAGCGACGCCGCCGACGTCCAGCCGCCCGCCGACCCGCCGCGGATGCCCAGCCGGCCCGGGTCCGCCGTGCCCTCCTTCGCCAGCTGCTGGGCCACGAACGCGCAGTCCTCCACGTCCACCACACCCCACTGCTCGCGCAGCCGCTCGCGGAACGCCCGCCCGTAGCCGGTCGACCCGCCGTAGTTGACCGCCACCACCCCGATGCCGCGGCTGGTCAGGTACGCGATGTCCGAGTCGAGCTTGGGCAGCGCCCGGCCCGTCGGACCGCCGTGCACGTGCACCACGTACGGCGGCAGCTCCCCCTCGGGCGCCGCGAAGTCCGGGTTCGACGGCGGGTACACGTACGCCGGGATCTCCCCGAACACCCGCTCCACCGGCACCGGCACGTACGCGTCCTGCGGCGAGGCCTCCCCGCCGGTCAGGTACGTCAGCTCCCCGTTGGACAGGTCCAGCCGCACCACCGCGAACTCGCTGGTCGGCCCCGCGGCGCCGCAGACGACCACGCCGTCGCGCACCGACAGCTCCGGCGCCCACGTCGGCAGGTCGGTCTGCACGTCGGTCACCGTCGCGCTGCGCTCGTCCAGCACCGCCAGGTGCCCGGACCGCACCACCAGGTAGCGGCCCGGCGAGAGGGTGGCGAACCAGCGGTTGCCCAGCCGCCACATCGGCCCGCCCAGCTCCTCCTCACACGGCGCCAGGTTGGTGCGCGAGCCGTCCGGGGAGACGCGGAACAGGTTCCACCAGCCGTCCGGGTCGGTCAGCGCCAGCAGGTCTTGACCCTCCCACTCGAACTGGCACACCGCCTCGGTGTCCGACCCCGACACCACGCGGTGCTCGGACGAGCCGATG
This sequence comes from Lentzea sp., assembly GCF_036380075.1. NCBI lineage: Bacteria > Bacillati > Actinomycetota > Actinomycetes > Pseudonocardiales > Pseudonocardiaceae > Lentzea > Lentzea sp. The sequence goes on from NZ_DASVFL010000166.1 coordinate 7,618, forward strand.
TCGGCGACGCACAGCTCGGAGCCGTCCCACGGCATCCGCGGGTGGTCCCAGCCGATCCACGCGAGCTTCGTGCCGTCCGGGCTGACCTTCGGGCCCGTCATGAAGTGGTGCGAGGCCCCCAGCACCCGGATCTCACCCGAGGAGGTGATCGCCACCAGGTCGCGGCGCACGTCGGTGCGCGCGTCCCCGGTGATCGTCTCCCGCACGCACCACACCTCGCCGTCCGGGCCCGCGGACAGGTCGGCGAACCGCACCCCGTGGTGGCGCTGCGGCTCCGGTGTCAGCGCCACCGGCTCCGGGGCGTCGGGGTTGAACACGTACACGCGCTGGTCGTCCCAGTTCGTGAACGCCACCCGGTCCTCGGCCAGCACCACGAACGGCCGGCCGCCGTACTCGTGCACCCGGTTGCGGGCGTTCCACGGCGCGGGCAGCACGTCCACCCCGTCGCGCACCAGCGCCACCCGGCCACCCTCGGCAGGCCGGCTCTCCGCCCACCACACCCGCTCACCGGCGAGGTCGGCCCACTGGAACCCACCCCCCGGCTTCGAGGTGTCGCCGGCGCTGATCGGCGAGGTCCACGTCCCGTACGAAGCGATCTTCACCACAACCCGACCCTATACGCGGAGTGTTTGGTGGGGGAGGACCTGCCGACGATCTCCGCGTGGCCTACTGTCGTAGGGGCCATGGCTCGCGTCATTCATGTATTCCGCGCACCCGACCGGTTCATCGCAGGAACCGTCGGGCAGCCCGGCGACCGCACCTTCTACCTGCAGGCCTCCGAGCAGAGCAGGTTGATCAGCGTCGCGCTCGAGAAGCAGCAGGTCCAGGTCCTCGCCGAACGCATCGGCTCGTTGCTCGAGGAGGTGAACCGCCGCTTCGGCACCGACGTGCCCGACGACGCCCCGCCGGACGACCTCGACACCCAGCCCCTCGACGTCCCTGTCGAGGAGGAGTTCCGCGTCGGCACCATGGGACTGGGCTGGGACGCCGAGTCCAAGGCCGTCGTGATCGAGCTCCTCGCGGTCTCCGAGGAGGAGGTCGACGAGGCCGTCGTGCTCGACGACACCGAGGAAGGCCCCGACGCCGTGCGGGTGTTCCTGTCCCCGTCCGCGGCCCGCGCCTTCGCCGAACGCGCCGACCGCGTCGTCAACGCCGGCCGCAAACCCTGCCCCCTGTGCGCCGAACCGCTCGACCCGGACGGCCACATCTGCCCGCGGCAGAACGGCTACCGCCGCACCGAGGAAGACTGACGTGGACACCGCCGCGGCCATCGAGTTGCTGACTCATGGCCGCATCGAGGTCGAGGGCCGTCTCGTCGACGCCTCCAACGCCACCCTGTTCTGCAAGATCTCCCTCGACGGCGTCGACGCCCAGTGCGTCTACAAGCCCGTGCGCGGCGAACGCCCGCTGTGGGACTTCCCGGACGGCACCCTCGCCGGCCGCGAGGTCGCCACCTACCTCATCTCCGCCGCCGCCGGGTTCGACGTCGTCCCGCCCACCGTGCTGCGCCCCGGCCCGTTCGGCAGCGGCATGGTGCAGCTGTGGGTCGACACCCGCGACGAGGACGAGCTCGTCGACATCGTCGCCGTCGACGACGTCAAACCCGGCTGGATCCCCGTCTTGCACGCCCACGACCGCTTCGGCGACCCCGCCGTGCTCGTGCACGCCGACCACCCCCGCATCGCGGTGATGTCCGCCTTCGACGTCGTCGTCAACAACGCCGACCGCAAGGGCGGCCACGTCCTGCACGCCCTCGACGGCTCCGTGCACGGCGTCGACCACGGCATCTGCCTGCACGTCGAACCCAAGCTGTGCACCGTGCTGTGGGGCTGGGCTCGCGACCCCCTGGGCGCCGAGGCGCTCGACGCGCTGCGCCGGCTGCGGTCCGCACTCGACGCCGGCCTGGGGGAGACGCTGCACGACCACCTCACCCGCGCCGAGGTCCGCGCCGTCGGCGAACGCCTCGACAAGCTCCTGGCCGCCGGCGTCTACCCCGAACCGTCCGGCGACTGGCCCGCCATCCCGTGGCCCGCGTTCTGACCTGCCGCTGAAAACCACGACGTCCCACCCCCGCGGTGCCGTCACGCGGTGAGACACGGCGAAAACCAAGAAAAGTCATCACGCTCGAACAACACCATTCCTGATTCGCTGTTCAGAATTCGGACATTGACGCGCCGATCATCGTTCCCCTATCTTTTGATCGGCATCTGACCTGCGAAAACATTCGAATGGTGAATGCGGGCACGGGGGACATGACTTATTTCGAGCGGATCGTCGTGGTCGGCACGGCCGATCTCGGCGCGCAGGCGGCCGCGGCACTGGCGCGCAGATTCGGGCCGGTTCACCTGATCGGACCTGGCGCGGACGCGCTCGCCGACATGGGCGTGCGCCGCTACCCGCACGCCACGGTCCGCGACCTCGACGTGGACACCCCGGCGGTGATCGTCGACAACGACGGCGGCCGGCTGCAGCGGCTGGTGTGCGACCGGCTCGTCGTGGTCGGCTGGCCCGTGCCGGTGCTGCCGGCGAACCGGTGGGTCGTCGACGGCAAGGTCGCCGTCGCCGGGGACGGTGCGGACCTGGCGCTGCTCGGCATGTGCTTCGACGCCACCGGGCTGTGGCGGCCCGCTCTGGCGGAGTACCAGTTCCGCCGACAAGCCGGGGCCGACTCGCTAGCCTGAACCGAGTGATCGACGAGGACGCCAGATCCCGGCTCATCCGACGCTTCGGCGGCGACGTCACGCACTGGATCGACGCGCTGCCCGACCTGGTCGCCACCCTCAGCGCCCGCTGGGGCCTCACCACCGCCACCCACGTGCCCGGCGGCACCGGCGCCACGTTCCTGTGCGACACCGCGGTCCTCAAGCTCACCCCGGACCTCGACATCGCCGCCCACGAGGCCCGCGCGCTCACCGCCTGGGCCGGCACCCCGGCCGTGGTCGACCTGCTCGACACCGACCTGCCCCGCGGCGCACTGCTGCTCGAACGCCTCCACCCCGGCACACCCGCCACCGACCCCGCCAAGGTGCTGCCGCGGCTGCACCGGACACCGCCCAAGGGCTTCCCGCCGCTCAAGGCGCGCGTCGACTTCCTGTTCGAGACGCTGCTGCCGCGGCGCACCGGCACCTACTACGCCACCGAGCACCACCGCGCCCGCAAGCTCGCCGACGACGACGTCCCGGCGGTGCTGCTGCACGGCGACATGCACCCCGGCAACGTCCTGCAGGGCCCGGACGGGCCGAAGGCCATCGACCCGCGCGCCTGCGTCGGCGACCCGGCGTTCGACTGGATGGACTTCGTGCACGGCGGGCACGACCTGCACGGCGCCGACGTCGACCTCGGCCGCGTCCACGAGTGGCTCACCGCCTTCAAACCGTTCTACGGCTAAGGTCGCCAACCGTGCGTTCCCACGACTACGGCCGCGACGTCCTCTCTGGCCCCAAACGCAAGAAGGTCCCCGAGATCGAGGCCGCGCCCGGCCTGGTCGTCGAGGACCCGGCCAGCGGTTTCTGCGGCGCCGTCGTCAAGTTCGAGTACGGCCGGGTCGTCCTGGAGGACCGCCACGGCCGCCACCGGCTCTTCCCCCTCACCCCCGCCGGGTTCCTCGTCGACGGCACACCCGTCACGCTCGTCAAGCCCATGCCGGCGCAGCACAAACCCACGATCACCGCGTCGGGCTCGGTCAAGGTCGAGGGCCTGAGGGCCAGGACCGCGAAGGCCAGCCGTATCTGGGTCGAGGGCAAGCACGACGCCGAGCTCGTCGAACGCGTCTGGGGCCACGACCTGCGCGTCGAGGGCATCGTCGTCGAACCCCTGCACGGCGTCGACGAGCTCCAGCAGCGCATCGACGAGTTCGGCACCGCCCCGAACCGGCGGCTGGGCGTGCTGGTCGACCACCTCGTCGCCGGCTCCAAGGAACAACGCCTCGTCGAGAAGGTCCGCGACGACAACGTGCTCGTCACCGGCCACCCCTACGTCGACATCTGGCAGGCCGTGAAACCGCGGGCCGTGAAGATCGACGCCTGGCCCGACGTGCCGCGCGGCGTCGACTGGAAGACCGGCGTCTGCCGGCGGCTGGGCTGGGGCGAGACCTGGGAGGGCTGGCAGCGCGTGCTCACCTCCGTCAGCAGCTACCGCGACATCGAGTCCGACCTGCTCGGCGCCGTCGAGCGGCTGATCGACTTCGTCACCGTCCCCCAGGACTGACCCGTCCCGCACCGCTGACCCGCGAGCACCGCACCACGGCCACCCCTCCCGTTCTTTCCCCGAAAGCGCCTGTCACCCGCTTGCACGAACGGCCGGGGCCGGATCCGGCAGATGTCTGATCGATTTCGCAACGGTCGCGTCCGCTGGGCGGTGAATTCCGGTTTCTGCTGCTCCAGGTGGTGTATGTATGGGCTCATGGCCGCGCTGATCTGGCTGATCGTCGGGATCCTGCTCGTCGTCGCCGAAGTCCTCTCCGGTGACTTCGTGCTGGTCATGCTCGGCACCGCCGCGCTGGCCGCGGCGGGCGTGTCCGCACTGGGTGCCGCCGACCTGGTGAGCGTGCTCGTCTTCGCGGCCTCCTCGCTCGGCCTGATCGTCACGGCCCGGCCGCTGCTCAAGAAGCGGCTGCAGCTCGGCTCCAGCGTCCGGATGCACCACGAGGCGCTGCTGGGCGGCAGGGCCGTCGCGGTGACGCGGGTGGACGAGAACGGCGGGCAGGTCAAGATCGGCGGCGACACCTGGAGCGCCCGCACCCTCGACGGGTCCGTGGTCGAAGAAGGCGAAGCCGTCACCGTTGTCGAGATCTCGGGAGCGACCGCCGTGGTCATCGCGGCCGTGTGACCCCGTAGAAGGATGTGAACGAGTTGGACCCGATCACCCTCGTGGTCGTGGCCGTGATCGCCCTGTTCGTGTTGATCCTCGCCGTCAAGTCGGTGCTGGTCATCCCGCAGGCGCAGGCCGCAGTCATCGAGCGCCTCGGCCGTTTCCGCACCACCGCGGCGCCCGGCCTGAACATCATGGTGCCGTTCATCGACAAGGTGCGTGCCCGCATCGACCTGCGCGAGCAGGTCGTGTCGTTCCCGCCGCAGCCGGTGATCACCCAGGACAACCTCACCGTCTCCATCGACACGGTCGTGTACTTCCAGGTCACCGACCCGCGGTCCGCGGTGTACGAGATCTCCAACTACATCGTCGGTGTCGAGCAGCTCACCATCACGACGCTGCGCAACCTCGTCGGCGGCATGAGCCTCGAGGAGACGCTGACCTCCCGCGACCACATCAACGGCCAGCTGCGCGGTGTCCTCGACGAGGCGACCGGCCGGTGGGGCCTGCGGGTGGCGCGCGTGGAGCTCAAGTCGATCGACCCGCCGCCCTCCATCCAGGACTCGATGGAGAAGCAGATGCGCGCCGACCGCGAGAAGCGCGCCATGATCCTCACCGCCGAGGGCCAGCGCGAGTCCTCGATCAAGACCGCCGAGGGCCAGAAGCAGTCGCAGATCCTCGCCGCCGAGGGCGCCAAGCAGGCCTCGATCCTGTCGGCCGAGGGTGAGCGGCAGTCGCAGATCCTGCGCGCGCAGGGTGAACGCGCCGCCCGCTACCTGCAGGCCCAGGGCCAGGCCAAGGCCATCGAGAAGGTCTTCGGCGCGATCAAGGACGGCAAGCCCACCCCGGAGGTGCTGGCCTACCAGTACCTGCAGACGCTGCCGCAGATGGCGCAGGGCGACGCGAACAAGGTCTGGATGATCCCGTCCGACTACGGCAAGGCCCTGGAGGGCTTCGCCCGCATGCTCGGCGCGCCCGGCGACGACGGCGTCTTCCGCTACGAGGCCCCGGCCGACGACGCCGAGCGGCCCAGGCCCGAGGACGACGACGAGTCGGTCGCCGCCTGGTTCGACCTCAAGTCCGACCCGAAGGTCGCCGAGGCCGTCGCCGCCGCGGAGGCGGTGGCGCGTCAGGAGGTGCCCGGCCCGCTGGGCACCCCGCCGCGTTCCGTCGCCGCCGCGGCCGCCGTGCCCGAGCTGGAAGCCGAGCAGCCCCGCTCCCTGCACCAGCCCGACGAGCAGGTCTGACCCGAGCACGACCGCGACGCCGAGCGGCCCGTCCCGATCACCGGGGCGGGCCGCTCGTCCGCGTGACCGGCGGAAACAGAAAACCCTGAGAAAGTTCGGCGGCGTGTGTCGATCGAACGGCCCGCTTGTTCGACCCGGTCGTGACAGGGTCCACCGTGGACCCGCACGAACCACCGGGAGACACTGATCATGAAGTTCATGCTGATCTGGCGCGTGACCTCCGACGACGCCTGGGGCAACCTCGGCGAGCTCGACTTCGACGCGATGATCGAGACCGTCGGCCGGTTCAACGAGGAGCTCATCAACGCGGGCGTCCTGGTCGCCGCCGAGGGCCTCGCGCCGGCCGAGGAGGGCGTGGTCGTCGACTTCTCCTCCGAACCGCCGGTCGTCACCGACGGCCCGTACGGGGAGACCAAGGAGCTGTTCAACGGCTTCTACCTGATCAACGTGCCCTCGATCGAGGACGCGGTCGAGTGGGCCAAGCGCACGCCGATGACCGCCGCCGGGTTCAAGACCGAGATCCGCCGCGTCACCACGATCGACGAGTTCCCGCAGGACAACGAGTGGATCCGCAAGGAGCGGGCCTGGCGGGAGTCCACCGGCCAGCTCTGATCTCATAGCCGCATGAGCAGCAGCGACCCCACGGGACGCAAGGCCGTCGCCGCGGTGTGGCGCATCGACTCCGCCAGGATCATCGGTGCGCTCACCCGCTACACCGGCGACTTCGCCCTGGCCGAGGACCTCGCCCAGGAAGCCCTCGCCGAGGCGCTGGTGACCTGGCCGCGCGAGGGCGTGCCGGCCAACCCCGCGGGCTGGCTGCTCACCGTGGGCAGACGGCGTGCGATCGACGCGTTCCGCCGCCGCAGCACCCGTGACGAGAAGTACGCCGCCCTGGCGCACCGCCTGCCCGAGGGCGGCGCTCTCACCGGCGCCACCGACCCCGGTGCCGCACCGGACGACGTGCTGTGGGACCCGGACCAGATCGACGACGACACCCTCGCGCTGATGTTCACCTCCTGCCACCCCGTGCTGTCGCGGGAGGCGGGGGTCGCGCTGACCTTGCGCGTGGTCGGCGGCCTGACCAGCGACGAGATCGCGCGGGCGTTCCTGGTGCCGACCGCGACCGTGCAGGCCCGCATCACCCGCGCGAAGAAGACCCTGGGCGCGGCGGGCGTGCCGTTCGAGGTGCCGCCGGTCGCCGAACGGCCCGCGCGGCTGGCGCAGGTCCTCAGCGTGCTCTACCTGATCTTCACCGAGGGCTCGTCGGCCACCTCCGGTGACGAGGTCCTGCGCCTGGACCTGGCCGGTGAGGCGCAGCGGCTGGCCCGGATCCTGTCGCGGCTCATGCCCGCCGAGCCCGAGGTGCACAGCCTGCTCGCGCTGCTGGAGCTCACCGCCGCCCGCTTCCCGGCGCGGCGCGGCCCCGACGGCGAGACCGTGCTGCTGCAGGACCAGGACCGGCGCCGCTGGGACCGCTCCGCCATCGCCCGCGGCCGTGCCGCGCTCGCCCGCGCGACCGACGCCGGCCGCGGGTACGGCTACTACGGGCTGCAGGCCGCCATCGCCGAATGCCACGCCCTCGCCTCGTCGGTCCAGGACACGGACTGGGGCCGCATCGTCGCGCTCTACGACGGCCTCGGCCGTCTCGCCCCGTCCCCGGTCGTGGACCTCAACCGGGCGGTGGCCGTGTCGATGGCGCAGGGACCCGAGGCGGCGCTGCCGCTCGTCGACGCGCTCGCGGGCAGTGACGCGTTCAAGGACTCCCACCAGCTGCCGGGCGTGCGCGGGGAGCTGCTGCGGCGGCTGGGCCGGATCGAGCAGGCGCGCACCGAGCTGGAGCGGGCGGTCCGGCTGTGCGGGAACGACCGGGAACGGGCCGTGCTGACGCGCAAGCTCGCTGAGCTGCCGGTATTCGAACACGAACAGTGAACCTTAAATCCGTTCGAGGGACATCTGTAGTACTCGACCGGGCTACAACGGAATGATGTTGTGATGGATTCGCTGCCCGCCACCGTCGCCTCCGCGCTCGTCGAGGCCGACAGCGAGTCCCTCGACTGGCCCGCGCGCCGGCAGACCCTCACCGCCGTCTCGGTCGAGCTGCAGTCACTGCTCGTGACCGACCCCGGTCCCGAGCTGGTCGCGCTGATCGAGAACGTGGTCACCCAGCTGGCCGGCGGAGCCGCGGGCACCCGGCGGCACCGGGTCGAGCTGGCCGAGCTCGCCCACCAGGTCCTGGGCATCCACGCCCGCGCGTGCGCCGAGACCCGGCCCGACCCGGTGCGGCTCGCCGACTGGCTGCTGGACCTGCAGCTGGAGCACCCCGACGCCCCCGACGTCGGCCTCGCCGCCTACGCCGGGGCGCTCGACGACGAGGGGCTCGCGCACTACCGCGACCGGGCGGTGGCGTTGTTCGCGCCGCTGCCGGTGATCGGGTTCGGGCAGACCGGCCGCTACGACCGGGCGCGGTGGGCGTTGCTGCGGGTCATGGAGGAGCTCGCCGAGTACACCGGGGACGTCGACCTGCAACTGCTCGTGCTCACCAAGGACCTGTCCTCGGGCTGGCACTACCTGCAGGTCGCGACCGTGCTGCGGGACAGCGGCCGCTCGGGTGAGGCGCTGCAGTGGGTGCACCGCGGGCTGCGCGCGGTCGGCGGCCGGGGCGCGGCGCTGCGGCTGATCGACCTGGCCGTGGAGGAGCACCTGCGGCACGGCGACGCGGGGGAGGCCGTCGCGGTGTGCCGGGAGGCGTTCCTGACCCGGCCGAGCCTCGAGGTCTACCTCAAGCTGCGCGCGCTGGTCGTGCACACCGACGACTGGCCGCCGTTGCGCGCCGAGCTGGTGGAGCACCTGGTCCGCGACGGCGGGCGGCTCGCGGTCGAGGTCTACCGGCGCGTCGTCGAGGTGGAGCTGGCCCGCGGCGGTGCCGAGGAGCAGGACGTCGTTGTGGGGTGGCTGCGGCAGCTGCGGGGGTTGCAGCCCGACGCGTTCGCCGAGTACCTGGACCACATCCGGTCCCGGCACGCCGCGGACCGCGACCTGCTCGACGAGCTGGGCCGGCACGGCTTCTGACCGATACGCCCTCGGATAGTCCGTACTCGTACTATCCTAGTTCGCGTGACCGAGGCCGGAGGGGATCCGGTCCGCCCACGGCCGGGCGCGTTCCAGCTGGGCGGACACCGACAGCAGCGTGCACTCGTCGTGCTGGCGGCCCACGAGCTGCACGGCCAGCGGCAGGCCCGAGGAGCTGCGACCGGCGGGGACCGACGCGGCGGGGTTGCCGGTGATGTTCCACAGCGGCAGGAACGTCGTGTAGTGCGCGGCCGCGAGCAACGCCGGCACGACGCCGCGGCCGTCCCACTCGCCCACGCGGATCGGCGGGCGGGTCAGCGCCGGGGTCAGCAGCACGTCGACCGTGCCGAACACGCGGTTCGCGTACGCCGTGAGCGACGCGTCGTCCTTGAGCGCCCAGCGCACGAGACCGCGCGGGAGTCGCCGGCCCAGTTCCGCGGCCGTGCGGGTGCGCGGTTCGACGAGGTTCGGCGACTCCGTGCCGGCGCGCGCGAGGTGGGCGTTGCGCAGGTAGCGCACGGCGAACTGGGTGGAGGCGACGACGTCGCGCATCGGCGGGTCCAGGCGCACGACGTCGTGGCCGAGGTCGGTGAGCAGCGCGGCGGTGTCCTGCACGGCGTCGCGGACCTCGCCGTCGAGGGCGATGCCCGGACCCCACGGCCGCAGCGACACCCCGATGCGCAGTCGTCCCGGGTCGGTCCGCGCGGCCTCGGTGAAACTGGTGCGCGGCGGGTGGGCGACGTGCGCGTCACCGGGTGCGGCGCCGTGGAGCTGGTCGGCGACCAGCGCCCAGTCCGCGACGGTGCGGGTGATCGGCCCGGCCACGACCATTCCGCCCCACCTCTCGCGTTCCGGGGACAGCGAGACGCGGCCGCGCTGGGGCTTGAGCCCGAACAGGCCGGTCACGGCGGCGGGGATGCGGATCGACCCGGCGCCGTCGGTGCCGATCGCGGCCGCCGCGAGCCCCGCCGCCACGGCCGCGGCCGACCCGCCGCTGGAACCGCCGGGGGAGTGCGCGAGCGACCACGGGTTGCGCGTCGGCGCAGCCCAGGAGCTCTCGGTGAACGGCCACAGCCCCAGCTCGGGCATGCGGGTGCGGCCGATGACCACCGCGCCCGCGGCGCGCAGCCGCCGCACGATCTCGGAGTCGGCGGGCTGCGGGGTGCGGGCGGCGTTGGTGCCCTGGGTCGTGGGCAGGCCCGCGACCGCGATGTCCTCCTTGACCGCGATCGGCACACCCCGCAACGGCAGGTCCTCACCGGAGGCGTCCAGGCGGTCGGCGTCGGCGAGGGCCTGCTCGGCGAAGACCAGCCGGAACGCGTTGAGCCGCGGGTCGAGCCGGTCGATGCGGCGCAGGTGCTCGGCGACGAGGTCGCGGGCGGTCACCTCACCGGACCGCACGGCCTGCGCCTGCCTGGCCACACCGGCGAAACACAGCTCCGTCAGCTCCATGAACCGACCCTAAGCGCCCACAGGTGATCCACGGAATGGGAGTAGCACGCATGAGAGTCCTCGCGATGGCCGCGGCCGCACTCGTCGCCCTGAGCACCCTGGTGTCCCCGGCGCACGCGGCGGCGTCGCCGGTGTACCGCTACGAGATCATCAACCGCGCCAACGGCTGGCTGACCGCCAACAACGGCACCCGCGTGCCCTACTCGCAGGACCGGACCTGGAGCGACGGCTACCGCCAGGACTGCTCCGGCTACGCCTCCATGGCCGCGCGGCTCGACCAGCCCGGCCCCAACACCGTCGGCCTCGCCTCCGGCACCTGGACGTTCGCGATCACCATGGGCGAGCTCAAGCGCGGCGACCTCGTCATCGACGCCATCGGCGACGGCAACAGCCGCCACGCCGTCATCTTCGACCGCTGGACCGACACGGCGAAGAACCGCTACTTCGCCTACGAGCAGCGCGGCGACTGGGGCACCGACTACCGCGCGCTGACCTACGGGCTGGAGTCCGGCTCGGAGTACAAGGCGCGCAGGCTGCACAACGTCATCGACAAGTGAGTCACGCGCTGCGCCGGCTGCGGTGCTGGGCCACCGCGACGCGGTTCGCGCACCTGGTCGAGCAGAACCGGCGCTTGCCGTTGCGGCTGGTGTCGACGAACACCTCGCCGCAGCCCTCCCGGCCGCACCAGCCGATGCGCCCGGCGTCCTCGCAGTACACCGCCGCCATCCCGGCGGCGGTGTAGGCCTTGATCCGCACGTCGATCGGCGCGTCGGCGCGCGCGTAGTGCAGGTGCGGCGCGCGGCCGTCGTGGGTGGAGATGTACGGGGTGGTCGACGACTCGGCGAGCAGCGCGTTGAGCAGGTCGGCGCCGGGGTCGCGGAAGACCTGCCGGAGCCGTTCGACCCAGTCCCGCACGTCCCGCTCCTGGGCGGCGGTGAGCGGGATCAGCGGCTTGTAGTCCGACGCCGCGAGCACGTCGAACAGGGGTGTGCCGGGGTCGGCGTTGACGAGCTTCGCGGCGAGCTCGGCCGCCGCCCCGCCGTAAGGGTTGAAATGCACTAGACCATGACAGCACGCTGGTGGGCATGATCGCCACCTGCCCCGCCTGCCACTGGCCCGCCGCCACGGCCCTGTCCGCCCACGGCCCCGTCTCCTACCTGCGCTGCGTGTGCGGCCTGTTCCTCGTCGTGGAACGCGGGGTGGTGACCGCGACCGCCGGGACCAGCACGTTCGCCCCTGACCGCCGCACCTGCGGTGATCTTGCTAGTGTCCCGGACCGTGAGCCGTCGTGACCTGCTGTGCGACACCGCGATCCAGATCCTCGCGGTGGAAGGCGGCCGGGGCCTGACCCACCGCGCGATCGACCGCGAGGCCGGCGTCCCCATCGGCACCACCAAGAACTACTTCCCGACCCGCGAGGCCGTCCTCACCGCCTGCGCCGCCCGCATGACCGCCCTGCACCGGGCCGCCGTCGAGCGCCTGCGCGAGACCACGCCCACCGGCATCGACGCCTGCGACGTGGCCGAGCTGTACCCGGCCCTGCTGCGCCGCGCGGTCGCCGACGACCCGACGCAGATGCTCGCGATGGTGGAGCTGTACCTGGAGGCCGTGCGCCGTCCGGGTGTGCGCGAGGCGTTGTCGGGCATGGTCCTGGCCAACGCCGAGGCGGGCGCGGCCCTGCAGCAGGCGGCCGGGCTGCCCTCGACCGTGCGCGACACGGGACTGCTGGACGCCTACTTCCTCGGCGTGGCGATCTCGCTGCTGGCGCTGCCGGCGGAGACGCTCGCGACGGTGGGCCTCGACGACCCGTACGCGCTGGGGATCGGGGTGTTCTCGGCGACCGTGCCCGGCGCGGGCCATCAGGGCGACAGGGCGGCCGGGAACTCCCCGTAGGTCCGCTCGACGTCCCCGGTGGCGTCCACGACCGTGCCCCCGCCTAGTGACGCACCTTCACCAGCTGGTCGATCGCCGTCGCCACCAGCGCGACCGCGATGTCGGGGGACTTCCCGCAGCTCGCCGGCCGCGGCGGCACCGGCTGCTCGGCCAGTCCCACCCGCCACTCGCGCCCGTCGGCGTGCCGCACG